>JAFWCP010000262.1 GCA_017536845.1 Solobacterium sp.
AGCTGTCGCTCATGGTTTCGATCAGGATGACATCTGCCCTTGCCTTGACGCCGTATTCCACGGTCTTTTTATAGATATTGACGGCTTCCTCAAAGTCAAGGTCGCCCATCGGTTTCAACAGCCTGCCGGTCGGGCCCATATCAAGGGTGATATAAGCCTCCCTTCCTGTTTCTTCCCTGGCTTCTCTGGCCAGGGTGATGGCGGCAGTGATGACTTCTTCGAGGTTTTCAGGATAGTGGAGAATGTTGGCGCCGAAGGTATTGGCGTTGAAGATATCCGCCCCGGCATTGAGGTAGCCTTTGTACAGGTCCTTGATCTCTTCCGGGTGGGTCAGGTTCCATAACTCCGGCAGTTCACCGCCCTTCAGGCCTTTTTTCTGCAGGATGGTGCCGCTGCCGCCGTCGCAGAACAGCCACTCTCTGCCGAGTCTTTCACGTATGGATTTCATGATTCCTCCTTGTAAAACATGCAGCTGTCCTGATGGCTGCATAAAGTGCAGCCCTTCACGGCACAGCGTTCCTGATATGGGGATATGCCGATGAAGGCCGTCACGGATTTGGACGGGCTCATCAGCAGGCTTTCACTTAAGCTGATGCCGGCATTCCTGTACGGGTCCAGAAGGGAAAAGAACAGCCGTTGTGTTTCCAGCGGCAGGTCTCCGTATCCTGGTGAAAAGCGGGGTCTGAGATACAGCCCTTTTGCCTTGTACTGTTCTTCCAGACGCCGGTTTTCCTGATCGCAGACTTCTTCGATCATGGCTGAGGCGGCTGCCTGCAGGATGGAAGCTCTGGCCATAGAGGTGACGGTGGTTTTCCTTATTAATAAATCAGATCCATGGCCCAGGGTGGCGCAGAACAGCAGCACATCTGTGCAGCCTTTCAGATTTCGATACAGTGAGTGGCTGGGGATGGCTGTACCTTCCAGCAGGATGGTTTCATTGTCAAAGGACAGCGGGAATTCTCTGGCATACGTCCTTGGCTGAATGACTTCATTGAGTTCCTTCAGGCACTGGTGTATGACGGTTTCCGTTTCGCTGTCTGTTTCCTGATGCCGGTATCCCAGATATCTGGCCACCTCTTTGAGAGGCGGTAAAATCATCGGATGACCTCACTGAGGTTGGCAATGATGGCCGCGGCAATGTCAGGCTTGTTCATCGAATAGACGTGGATGTGTCTGACATTGTTTGCAATCAGGTCAATGATCTGTTCGGAGGCATAGATGATGCCTGCCTGTTTCATGGCTTCAGGCTTCTCCCCGAACATATCCACAATGGCCTTGAGCCTTTCCGGCACGGCTGTGCCCGAAAGGGACACCGAGCGGGAAAGCTGTCTGGCATTGGTGATGGGCATGATGCCGGCCAGGATGGGAATCGAAATGCCGGCTTCTCTTGCCCGGTAGAGGAAGTTGTAGAAAATGTTGTTGTCAAAGAACATCTGGGTGGTCAGGAAATCACAGCCGGCATCCTGTTTTTCTTTCAGAAAATGCAGATCCATTTTCTTGTTTTTCGATTCTACGTGGCCTTCAGGATAGCAGGCACCGCCGATGCAGAGATCCGTTTTTTCGCGGATGTAGCGGATCAGGTCCGATGCATGCAGGAAGTCTTTCTGGATCGGGATATCGGCCGGAAGGTCGCCACGCAGCGCCATGATGTTTTCAATGCCTGTTTCTTCGCATGTTTTCAGCATCCGGTCAACGTGTTCCCGGGAAGACGCCACGCAGGTCAGATGCGGCATGACGGTGATGTCATCATGAAGCAGTTCAGCTGCCAGTTCGTAGGTGAAGGAAGCGGTTGTTCCCCCTGCCCCGTAGGTCACCGACATGAAGTCGGGGTGCAGGTCGCCGATGGTTTCCGCCGCGGCTTTCACCGAGGCAAATCCTTCCGCCTTTTTAGGCGGGAAGACTTCAAAGGAAAGGGTGATCTTTCCGGATTCCAGCAGTTCTTTGATTTTCATATTACTTCTCCTGGCTCAGTTCATTCAGGTCGTATGGTGTTGACTGGTAGACGAAGTAGTTCAGCCAGTTGGAATACAGCATATGGGCACAGCTGCGCCATGTGCATACAGGCCGTTTTGTATCGTCGTCATCGGGATAATAGTTGTAAGGGATTTTGATCGGCAGGCCGGCGTTCTTATCGCGCAGATATTCTTTTTCCAGCGTGTCCGGGTCATATTCGGAATGGCCGGTGATGAAGATCTGCCGGCCGCCGTCGGTGGATATGGCATAGACGCCTGCTGTTTCACTTTCACTGAGGATCTTGAGGCCTTTGGTATTGAGGATGTCTTCCTTCAGTACCGTGGTATGGCGGGAATGGGGAACCATGAACACATCATCAAAGCCGCGGAAGAGGATGGACCCTTTATGGGTGACGGTATGTTCAAAGATGCCGAACATCTTTTCCGGCAGCGGCACCTTCTTGATGCCATAGTGGTAGTACAGGGCAGCCTGGGCGCCCCAGCAGATGTGGAAGGTGGAATGGACGTGGGTCTTGGACCATTCCATGACCTCACAGAGATCATCCCAGTAATCCACTTCTTCAAAGGGGAGATGTTCCACCGGAGCACCGGTGATGACCATCCCGTCATAGTTCTTGTGTCTGACTTCCTCGAAAGTCTGGTAGAACGAGGAAAGATGGGATGCAGGCGTGTGTTTATGTTCACGTGACATCATCAGGAATTCCATTTCTACCTGAAGAGGGGTGTTTCCCAGCAGTCGGCAGAGCTGTGTTTCCGTGACGATCATCAGCGGCATCAGATTTAACAACAGAATTTTCAACGGTCGGATCTGCTGGGAAGTCGCACGGTCATAGTTCATGACGAAGATGTTTTCCGATTCCAGAACACTTCTGGCGGGCAACTGATTGGGAATAATAATCGGCATAGCGCAACCTCCATTAACGTAATTTCAATCTATTGTATTATACGAAGCAGCTGAAATACAGCGGTAAATGAAATTTCTATCAGCAATCATAGCCTTAACCTATAACAGCTTCTATAGTTATAGAGTATAATAGGTTATACAGGAGAAAATCACCATGACGATACAACAGCTGCATTACGCGATTGTGATCGCGGAAAAAGGATCCATAAACAAAGCTGCCGAGACGCTGTATGTCTCGCAGCCTTCCCTGACCAGCGCCCTGCAGGAGCTGGAAAAGGATATTGGCATCATCATCTTCAACCGTTCCGGAAAAGGTGTGACGCTGACCAATGACGGCAAGGAGTTTCTGCTGTATGCCAGGCAGGTTTACAGCCAGTATGAAGCGCTGCAGGACCGTTATTCTGTCAAAGGCAATATCAAAAAGAAGTTCGCCGTTTCCACCCAGCATTATTCCTTTGCGGTCAAGGCCTTTGTGGAAATGGTCAAATCGTTTGATACCAAGGAATATGAATTCGCCATCATGGAAGAAAGGACAAGGGAGGTCATCAACGATGTCGCAACAACCCGAAGCGAGATCGGCATCCTGTATGTCTCCGACTTCAACCGTTCGGCTTTGATGAAAATCATGCAGTCTAACAGGCTGTCGTTCCACCACCTGATTGACTGCCAGGCCTATGTCTATATTCATAAGGACCATCCGCTTGCCGTAAACAAGGCCATCACCCTGAAGCAGTTGCAGGATTATCCCTGCCTGCAGTTTGACCAGGGGGATGATACTTCCTTCTACTTTGCGGAGGAAATCCTCAGCACCAATGAATATCCCCGCATCATCAAGGCCAATGACCGGGCGACCATGCTGAATATGATGGTGGGGCTGAACGGGTATACACTCTGTTCGGGCATCATCTGTGAAGAACTCAACGGGGATGATTACATCGCCGTGCCGTACAAGGAAGATAAGGAAAACCCCAACAGCTATATGGAAATCGGGTATCTGACAAAGAAGAACAGTGTCTTAAGCAAAGTGGGCGAACGGTATATCGAAGAACTGAAGAAGTATCTTGGATCAGAAAAATCCATTGGCATTGAAAACGGAAAGAGAATATAATACCGTCAATCGATTGATGCGATACGGAGGGAGGGCTGGCATTACGGAGGTATTCTGCGTATGTCAGAAAACAAAGAAAACAGGCTCGGCACGATGCCGGTAGGACCCCTGCTTGTGTCCATGGCCGTGCCGATGATGCTTTCCTTCTTCATCCAGGCTCTGTACAACATTGTGGATTCCATGTTTGTGGCCAGGATTTCCGAGAACGCTTTGACGGCGGTCTCACTGGCTTTCCCCATGCAGCAGATCATGAATGCCATCGGCATCGGCACCGGTGTCGGTATTTCCGCGGCTGTTCCCCGGGCTCTGGCCCAGAAGAAAAACAGGCACGCGGATGAGATTGCCAATACCGGCGTCTTCCTGTGCCTGTGCTATTGTGCGGTGTTTATCCTGCTGGGGATCTTCTTTGCCCATCGGTTTTATGGCTTCCAGACAGATGTTGAAGAGATTGTATCAGGCGGTACCATTTATCTTTCCATTGTCTGGATTGTAAGCGCCGGTGCTTTTTTCGGCAATTTCTTTGAGAAAATGCTGACAAGCACGGGCAATGCCACCATGGCCATGATCGCCCAGGCCAGCGGGGCGGTATTCAACCTGGTCTTTGACCCGCTGCTGATTTTCGGCATCGGCCCATTCCCGAAGATGGGCATTGCCGGGGCTGCCCTGGCAACGGTTCTCGGCCAGGTTCTGGCGGCAGCTGTTGCCTGTTACTTGAACGTGAAAAAGAATCCCTGGGTCCATTTCAGCCGGAAGGATATCTTCCATCCGAAAGGACAGTGTGCAAAGGAAATCTATACCATCGGTTTCCCGTCCATGATCACCATCGGCCTGTCCTCATTGAGTTCCTTTTCCATCAACCAGATCCTGCTTTCCTACAGCACGACGGCAACAGCGGTATACGGCATCTGGCTGAAACTGCAGAATTTCTGCTTCATGCCATCCTTCGGCATGAACAACGGCATGGTGCCGATCCTCTCATACAACTATGGCAGGAAACGGTATGACCGGGTATGGGCAACGGTGAAATATGCCTTGACCGTCATTGTCTGCCTGATGCTGGTGCTGACGGCGGTGTTTGAATGCTTCCCGGCCGGCCTGTTACAGCTGTTCAACGCTTCCGAAAACCTGATGTCCATCGGCCTGGTCGCCATCCGCTGCTGTGTGGCATCGCTGGTATTCGGCGGGGTCTGCGTGATCCTGACATCGGCCATGCAGGCATTAAGCCATGCCCGGTATACACTGCTGGTGAATGTCCTGCGGGGGCTTGTCCTGCCGGTATCCATGTTTTTCCTGCTGTCGCATCTCTTCCGGAATCTGGACAGGCTCTGGTTTGCCGTGCCGATTGCGGATATCATCGCGTGCATGGTGACGCTGGTCCTGTTTTACAGAATGCGCAGCGACCTGCATACAGCCGAATAAACGTATCCTTCCAACAGGAAGGATTTTTATGTGGTGTGTTTCTTCCTGATGGAAATGACGGCGCCGGCAATCAGGAACACAGCTGCCAATGCGAGCAGGAGGGAAGACAAAGTGCCTTTGGAACCGGCTGGTTCCGCTGTGGGCTGCGGGGTTTCCTGCGGCCGGGGTGTCTCTGTGGCCGGTGCGGGTTCCTGTGTTACGGGAATTACTTCCATGGGCGGCAGTTCTTCCAGAGGGATGGAAACGGTCAGAGAATCCGAATCATCTGCTGGATTTTCATAGAGGACAGCGTTCAGCCGGCCGGATGCGATGTTCATTTCCGTAAACAGTGCGCCTTCCTGCAAAGGCAGTTTTTCCGTCTGTCCGTTCCTTGTATCATAGCGCCAGATCCCGTCATTTTCGCAGATGAACAGGCAGTCATCCGCGCTGAAGACATACTTCATCAGGGATTCTGTCGGGGCATCAATATATTCTGCGGTTTCCATGTCCTGCCCATAGGCGATTTTGACAATCTTGTTGGCATAGCGGTCCGGGAAATACCAGTTTCCGTTGACGTAGTTATAATGCGTATCGTTGGGCCAGAGTCTGTTCCGGCCGAAAAAGGTATCGTCAAAATGACCGGACGGCCCGGATGCCGGGGCTTCTTTTGAAGTCAGTTCCGGGGAAAACGGCAGCATGACAAACCATCCGTAATGCTGGAGGGAGTTGACCATTTCCTCATCGCTTTTCAGAAAATACTCATGGGCGGCAGCCCCCAGATCCCAGCTGTCATCGTTCCGGTCACCCAGGCTGGTATAGCCGTACATGTATCTTGCATTGTCCCAGGTGGGATCGGCATGATACCAGTCCCCATCCACTTTCAGCATGGTCCATGCGTGTTTCATGGCATCGCTGTCAACCCGGGCACAGTCGATGCCGCAGTCAGACAGCAGATAGCAGTAGGCTGTGGCATTGGCACAGCAGACGGAAATATGGTCGCGGAATACGGACAAGGTGGAATAGCTTTCATCGTCATACACGGCAATCCCTTCTTCATTGATGCTTTCCTCATCCGGATAGTTGGATACCGAAATGATGTAATCATAGAGGGCAAGGGCTTTTTCAACATCCGTCATTTCATCAGAGACCACGGCCATGGCACAGGCATATTCTCTGTCCAGGGTTTCCTGTGTTTCCGCCAGTGCTTCCAGATCAGCGCTGCCGTCAGGATTGCGGTAATACGGGTCATAAATCACGGTGATGGAATTCAGACGGTTCGGCCCGATTCCATATTCATCGGCTTCATCTGTCGGCTCGATTTCCGGGGAAAGGTATACATAAGGCTCTTTGTGGGAACCAAGGATAAAGGAACCGTATTCTTTCGTAGACACATCACACACATCCAGGACTTTCTGATACTGCTCGCTGAACCTGTCGTTGTACATATTCACGATAATGCCAAGATCTGAAAGATCTGCCTGCATCAGGCCTTCATCGAGTGCCTGTTCCAGCCGGCCAGAGATCTCCGCCAGGTCTTCTTCGGTCAGCTGTGTTTCTTCCGCATGAACATGCCATGGCACAAAGAGCAGCAGCCCCAGCATCATCGTTGCGCATATTTGAAATCTTTTCATGATTCATCCTCCTTCGGCCGTTCCCTGCCGGTTTCTGTCATTCCGGAATACCGGAAATGACCTGTTATCATTATTGTAGCCTTTCCCTGATTCCTGCATCAAGCGGCATTGGTGATGAAGCCGGTTCACTCAGGACATACGGCAGCACTGAGCTCTTATGCATCATGGCAGGAAATATGATAGACTATTGGACGAGGTAGTCATATGGTGAATGAGACAATTGCGGCCATCGCTTCCGCCAATGCCATGGGAGCTGTATCGGTCATCCGGATCTCCGGTGATGAGGCAGTCAGAATCGCTTCACAGCTGATCGGCAAGGATCTTTCAAAGGAAAAGGGATATACCATTCATTACGGCGTTGCGAAGGAAAACGGCGAGGCTGTGGATGAAGTGCTTGTTTCCCTGTTCAAGGCGCCAAGATCCTACACCGGTGAGGATGTCATTGAAATCGGCTGCCACGGCGGCCTGTTCATTACCCGTAAGATCCTGTCGCTGGTTCTTGGCCTTGGGGCCCGCATGGCCCGGCGGGGGGAATTTACCGAACGTGCTTTCCTGAACGGGAAGATGGATTTATCCCAGGCGGAAGGGGTCAACGACCTGATCCAGGCAAGGGATGCTGTCAATGCAAAGAGCGCCGTGCATTCTCTGCGCGGGTCTGTTTCCCGGCTGATGGCGCCGCTGGAAGAAGAGCTTTCCCAGATCATTGCCAATATTGAGGTCAACATTGACTATCCGGAATATGATGATGTCCATCAGTTAACCGAAGAGGAAATCCTGCCCGCGGTCAGGAAGTGGATCTGTGATCTGGATATGATCATCCGCAAGGCCCAGCAGGCCATTGTCATCAAGGAGGGCATTGATACCGTGATCCTGGGCCGGCCCAATGTCGGCAAGTCAAGTCTGTTAAACGCCTTGCTGGAAGAGGATAAGGCCATTGTCACGGATGTGGCCGGCACCACCAGGGACCTGGTGGAAGGCACTGTCCGCATCCGCAACATGACCCTCAACCTGATTGATACGGCCGGCATCCATGAAGCAGGTGACAAGGTGGAAAAGATCGGCATTGAGAAATCCCTGCAGGCTCTGGAAAAGGCCCAGCTGGTGATCGTGGTGCTGGATGCTTCTGAATTTACCAAGGAAGATGAAGAACTGCTGGAACTGACAAAGGACAGGAAGCGGATTGTCGTCTATAACAAAACCGACCTGCAGAAGGTGGACGGCCTGGGCATCAGTGCCATGAACAAGGAAGTGGATGCATTGATTGATGAAATCGAAGCATTGTATGAAAAGGAACTGCTGGCAGCGGAAGAAGATACGCTGAACAATGAACGGCAGATCGGCCTGGCCATGCAGGCAAGGGGTTATATGCAGGATGCTTTGCGTTCGCTGGAAGACGGGGCGGAGCTTGACCTTGTGACCATTGACCTGGAAAACAGCTGGCGTTCCTTAAGAGAAATTACCGGAAAGGCAGGCAGAGAGGATTTGCTGGATGAAGTGTTCTCACGTTTCTGCCTGGGAAAATAGTATGAAATTTGTTGATACACATGCGCATATCCTGAGCGCTGAGTTTGAAGAAGACTTTGATGCCATGCTGGAACGGTGTGCAGCAGCCCATGTCGACCGGATGATGGTCATCACCCTGTCCAATGAAGAGACAAGACGGGCCATTGCCTTGAAAAAGACGGATCCTTTCCGTTTCCAGGTTGCGGCCGGCATCTTCCCGGAGGATGTCACAAAGGCGGATGAAGCATACTGGGAAGAATTTGTTTCGCTGGTTCAGGATCCGCTGGTCGACTGTGTCGGTGAAATCGGCCTGGACTATTACTGGGAAAAGGATCCTGATGTCAGGGCGCTGCAGCGGGAATTCTTTATCCGCCAGATTGAGCTTGCCCGGCAGGTGAACAAACCCATTGCGGTGCATTCCCGGGATGCCATCCAGGATACATTTGACATCATGAAGGAACATCACTGGAAAGGGCTGATGCATTGCTTTTCCGGGACAAAGGAAATGGCCAGGGAATTTACAAAGCTTGGCTATTACATTGCCTTAGGCGGACCGGTGACATTCAAGAATGCCCGGCATTCGGTTGAGGTTGCCGCAAGCGTGGATGAGAAATACCTGCTGTCGGAAACGGACTGTCCGTATCTGGCGCCGGTGCCCCATCGCGGCAAACGGAACGAACCGTCCTACATTCCCCTGATTGTTACAAAGCTGGCTGAAGCAAGAGGCATCAGCGTTGAAGAAATGGCAGCGGTGATTGATGACAACTGGACCCGCTTTCTGGAGCAATGCCGATGAAGCAGAAAATCAGGGAACTGATTGTCGTGGAAGGGAAGAATGATACGGCAAGGCATCCCTCGCCACCACAATGGG
>JAFWCP010000263.1 GCA_017536845.1 Solobacterium sp.
ACAATCTAATTGATGATCATTGGTGTATAAATCTTGGGAGGCTGACCAGGAGGTTGACCGTGTATGGAAGACAATGCTGAAAGAGGCTGAAAGCCATGCATTTCTGGTTGTAATGTGATCACAGTTTTTGAGAAGTCTGCCTGTTTCTTTGGGGCTTGCTGAAGAGATGGAACAGGAAATGCGGGCAATTCTGAAATAAATTGAATGTCCGGGTAAACATGCTGAAAATCGGTATTATGGCAGGTATGATCCGCATACCTGCTGACAGGCAGCAGAAAACGCTGAAAACGAACCTGTGACAGAAAACATCAATGACATTCATCTGTCATACCTTGAAATTTCCCATACAGTCAAAGTATAAAGAAAGATGAATTACAGGCAATCCCATATGGATTGTATAACCGGTGCATGAATTCTGTGCCATCAGGAGGTCAATATGGAAAATGATAAAAACAACAATGTCAGAAAGATTCTGAATATCGTACTGCTGCTTCTCAATGCTGCCTGCCTTGTCTGGATTCTCTTTTCCTGGCGGGCTGAGCACAGGCAATCCCAGCTGGACTATTACAGAAACCGTGGCGTTGACGTAACGGAATTCGAAAACACGGATCATAACGGAACGGTGCAGTCGTAAAGCCGGAGGGAATACAAACATGACCAGATTCTGCAAACAATGCGGGACGCAGCTGAGTGACAATGCAAAGTTCTGCCCGTCCTGCGGAACAAAGGTAACGGAAGAAAAACTGCTTAAAACATTCTGCCCTTCGTGCGGGAAGGAAATATCCCCGAATGTCTCATTCTGCCGGTATTGCGGAAAGAAGATCACCGGTACGGCAGGACAGATGCCCGAGAAACCTCCTGCAGCACCTCAAGAGGTGCCTGCCTATATGAAGCCTGGATACAGACAGCAGGTTCAGGAAGAACGGAAGGAAGTCAGGAATGATGTAAAACCGGATAAGAAAGGCTATGGGTTAAGTATTTTCCTTGTGTTTACGCTGCTGATCCAGCTCTGTGTTGCCGGGTTCTGGTATCCGGGATTCCTGAAAGGCAAAGGCGGCGGGAGTGTTTTCAACCCGTCAAGGACGGAGTATGTCATGGGAAGCGGCATTTCACAGACGCGTCTCAGTTTTGAAGGCAGGGACAGGCTGACGCTTGGAAGCGTCAGAGAAGGCGGCTGTGAGCTCTATATTGAGAACGGCAGTTTTCCGGAAGGATCTTCTCTTTCTGCTGTACCTGTCTCTGAAGAAAGCCTCAGGGCTTTGGGACTTGATCAAATCGCTGACCGGGTTGTCACCCCGGTGGATATCACCTGCGATGGGTATGACGGTGCTTTCTTTGATACGGACGTGGTATTGACTTTGCCTTTGCCCGGTGACAAAGACGAGGCTCAGCATTTCGCGGTTGCGGTGTATGACGAACAGAACCGGGAAATCCGGTATCTCTCCCCCGACAGCATTGATTTTGCAAAGAACACGATGTCTGTCTCCTTGCCTCATCTGACCCAGTATTACGGGCTGACGAGGAAAGAGGAAGAAACCGTAAACAATTATCTGGATAAGTACAGTATGGACCTTGCCTTGAAACAGGGAACGGAAAAGCAGGTTCTGGCAGAACTTGGACCATACGTTGAAGAAAAGATCAAGGCGCTTGGACTGACGGAAGAAGCGGCGAAGGACCTGCTTTATGCAGCCCTTGGCACCATGACTTCAGGCGACCGCTGGGGTTTTAAAGGTGAAGGAAGTGATTATGCCAACAAGGTTGCCGAAGCCAGTTCGTCGTATGCTGAAGGGGTGATGCGTGACGTCCTCGACAATGGTGAACCGCGCAATCTGGAAGCGAATATGAAAGGCTTCGTCAACAGCATGGTGATGATCGCCTGGGACAAGCTTGGCTACTCCAAAAAGATCAACACCATTTTCAAAAGCAATACCCTTGGCGGCACGGTCGGGACAATGGCCGGCAATGCCGGCAGTGTAGGCTCAATGCTTGGATACTTCAGGGAAGGTGACATAGAAGACGGCATGAGGGAACTGGGCGGCATCCTGCAGGGCGTCGACCCGGTTGTCGGCTACACCACGAAAGGCGTCGTCCTTGTGGCAAACTGTGTCCAGATGGGCTTTATCGAATGGAAGTCCAACAAGATGGAAGAACTCTACCAGGTTTACAAAAAGGGCGGTGATTTCGGCTGGAGCGGCGTCGTGAAGCCGGGTGACCGTGAGACCTTCCTGGAATACCTGAATTACGGCGGCGGACTCAGCAACCAGAAGGGTGTTTTACGGTTCTACAACATGGACAAGACAGCTGAAATCTGCGAGAAATACGGCTGGGGCAAAAAGAAATGGGAAGAACTGGATGAACATTACCGTTCCATCTTTGCCATGCGGGCCGAGAATGCCTTACTGGAATATTTTGAAAACCGCCGGCAGCAGGAAAACCTTGCCTATCAGATTCGTGAACAGGAGCGTGCGGTGGTCACGGCCATGCTGGATACAGGCTCAGGCGCACTGTCCTTTGCCAACTATGGTGAATTCTTCGGGGAAGAACCGGGAAAGTATGACGTCGCAAAGCGGCTGGAATATCTTTCCCAGCTGCGGCGTGAACTGGAACCGTTTGTGGATATGGACAAGCTGAACGGCACGGAAGGAAGGGATGCAAAGATCAACTTCGGCACCCTGCTGAACTATTATGTGGGAACGGCCGCTTATTCCGGTGAAGAAGCTGCCATGGAGAAACTCCAGGAGTATCTTGACGATCTGGGCATCAGAAGAGAACCCGGCGGGAAGGCAGGCACCACACAGCAGCCGCAGGGACCCCGCAGCCGCAGGAAACGGAGAAACCGGAAGAAACACCAGAACCGGAAGCAACCGCAGATCCCAACTATTATGTCTGGGCACTGGACAAGGTCCAGGTATGGATGGCGCCCTGGATTCCGGGGTGGGCCGGAAAGAGCAATCCGAATGTCTATACCCTGCGTCGTGTAACTGCCGACAGGCCGGAGAATCCGATCGTCCGTATCGAGGCACACAAACCGATTATGTATGCTGATAAAGACGGGCCGCAGTACGATACGGAGTTCCTTCTGTATCTGCCGGCCAGGATCGTTGATCTGCATTATGAAGGAGGATATGATGACGCCGGCCTGAATTTTGATTACATTGTCGAAGTGGTGCAGGGCTTTCCTGAGCCTCATACGCCAAACTTCAGCAACACAGATATCGGCCCCTTCCGAATCTATGTGGGCGATGATATTTACGGCAGAAAGGTCGAC
>JAFWCP010000264.1 GCA_017536845.1 Solobacterium sp.
GATGGTGATCCATTCATGGGTTGCCGCATAGCTTGTTTCCGGGTGGAAAAAGTAATTCAGACCGTTGATCTGCACTTCCCCGGTCACGGCAGTTCCCTTTTCAAACAGGCAAAGGCCGCCGTCTGTTTCAACCAGGCCTTCCGCAGGCTGGCTGTTGATATAGTATGCGGTATGTGAACGATTCCATCCTTCACCGGGATGGAAGGCTGCTTTGGCGGAAACCAGAGCCGGCTGCAATAACAGCAGGAGTGCACTGCTTCCTGCGATCATCTGTCGTAACATGTTTCTTACCCCTTTTTTTACTTCACATAGCCTATTACATTCAACGCGTCAAGTCAAACAAAGAAATATCAAGAATATGCTGAGGAAGAGAACAGGAGGAGGCTGGTGGCTGCCGGGAATACTGTTTTGCGGAAATATCCGGAAATATGTCAGATATGCAATGATATATTTCCGAAAGCTACGGTATTTTTCCGAATTATGCGATATAATAACAGTGAAAGGAGGTGTTTCTCATGGCAGATATGATTACAGCAAAAGAGGCCGCAGAAAGATGGAATCTGACTGAACGCAGCGTCACCGGCATGTGCCGTACCGGCAGGATTCCCGGAGCTTCCAAATACGGCAAGAGCTGGTATCTTCCGGACAGTGCCGAAAAGCCGGCGGACGGCCGTATCCGCACCGGCTCCTATGTGGCCCGTAAGGCGGGCAGAAAGCTTCCGCTTCCGGTCGGCATTTCCGATTACCGTGTTGCTTCCAGCCAGTACTACTATGTAGACAAAACCATGCTGATAAAGGACTTCCTGGATGAAAGACCAATGGTGAGCCTCTTTACAAGGCCGCGCCGTTTCGGCAAAACGCTCAACATGGATATGTTAAGGACGTTCTTCGAGAAAACCGATGAAGATACTTCTGTCTACTTCCGGGATAAGAAAATCTGGAAGCAGGGGCCCTTCTATCAGGGCTTTCAGGGAAAGTATCCCGTCATCTTTGTTTCTTTCAAGGATATTAAATGTGAAACCTGGGAAGATACTCTCATCAAGCTGGCAGAAACACTCGGCAACGAATATGCCCGGCATGCAGAACTGCTGGCTTCGCCTGCCTGCAATGACGTTGACAAGGCATATTTCCGAAACATCATGGAACGGCATGCATCGCCGACAGAACTGACCAGTGCTTTTATGATGCTGACAAAGATGCTGGATGAACATTATGGTATTGCCCCGGTCATTATTGTTGATGAATATGACACTCCAATCCAGCAGGGGCACACCCGGGGGTTCTATGACCATGTCGTCCTGTTCATGCGCAACCTTTTTTCCGGCGGTTTAAAAGACAACCGGCATCTGTCGTTCGGCTTTCTGACCGGAATACTCAGGGTGGCGAAGGAAAGTATTTTCAGCGGTTTGAACAACCTGAAGATCAACTCCATCCTTGATGAACAGTACAGTTCTTATTTTGGCTTTACCCATGATGAAGTGAAGGAAATGACCCGGTATTATCAGGCACCGGACAAATATCAGGAGCTTTGCGACTGGTATGACGGCTATCAGTTCGGCAGCAGCGAGATCTTTAACCCATGGTCGGTTATCAACTATTTTTCCGGTAAATGCCAGCCTCAGGCATTCTGGCTTTCCACCAGCAGCAACGATATCATAGGGGAAATCATCGCCGAAGCCGATGCTGAGACATATGACCGGCTGACAGCCTTGCTGAAGGGGGAATCTGTGCTGACCAGTATAGACACAGGAGTGATTTATCCGCAGATCAGGAACAATCCTTCCTCGGTGTACAGCTTTCTGCTGGCAGCCGGATACCTGAAGGCTGTCAAAGCGGAGCTTGCCTTCACCGGGGACTATATGTGTGAAGTTGCAATTCCGAATAAAGAGATTGCATTTGTGTATAAGAAGGAGATTCTGGCGCGGCTGCAGAGTATCATTCCGCAGTCTTCGGCAAATTCCATTCAGGAGGCTCTGTACTTTGGAAACGTCAAGGCACTGCAGGAGGGGATTGAAAAACTGCTTCTGCAGTCTGCCAGCTATTATGATACGGCTGGCGAACTGTTTTATCACGGCATGATGCTGGGGATCACAGCTATGATGGACCACCGATATTTCGTTACCTCCAACCGGGAATCGGGTGAAGGACGTTATGATTTGCAGCTGATGCCGAAAGTGAAGACGCTTCCCGGCATCCTGATCGAACTGAAAGCGGCGAAAAAGGATGACCATGCCGATCTTGCAAAGCTGGCGGAAGCAGCCCTGGCTCAGATTGACGAAAAGCAGTATGACACAGACATGAAAACGCATGGCATTGCGGAAATCCTGAAGTACGGCGTCGCCTTTTCCGGCAAGGAAACCAAGGTCGTCATGCGCAAAGACAGTCTGTAATCCCAGAACATACAGGCACCTTCCAGGACCGGCAGGTGCCTTTTGCTGCGAATGAAAAAGGCCGGGCCTGATGCCGGCCGATCAGTCTTCCGTATTCGTTTTCCTTTGCCGTTCATGCAAAGCGGAGTTCAGACGGTGATGACTTCAATATTCTTTCTCTTCAGCAAACCCTCTGCCTCAGCGGAAATGGCAGCGTCGGTGATGACGGCATATGGCTGGCCGGGGATGTTCAGCGGTACGGTGCCGACAACGGAGAACTTCTGGCTCTCCGTCAGGATGACCATCTTCTCGCATGCTTCGGCCATGTCGCGTACGGCCTGGGCCCGCATCTGGTCTTTGTTGGTGAAGCCTGTTTTTTCGCTCCAGCCGTCAGTGCCGATGAAGAAGTATGTCACATGATACCCGGCGGATACGGCTTTGACCAGCGGGCCGACCAGGCAGCGTGAGTCATGCTGGTACATGCCGCCGCATAACACGACCTGCACATTTCTGTATTGACGGATGTATTCCGCTAAGAACGCGCTGTTGGTGATGATGGTTACCGACCTGCCGGAGGCAGCGATGACATCAGCCAGCAGGATGCAGCAGCTGCCGCTTTCAATCATGATGGTATCGCCATCCTGAACAAGCTCAGCCGCCCTGGCGGCAATGCGGCGTTTCTCATCATAGTGGACGGCCAGGCGGGCACTGATATCATCGGAATCATTCAGTTCCGCATAGCCGAAGGAACGTCTGACAAAGCCTTTGGCTTCCAGTTCATCGAGATCCTTACGGATGGTAACCTGGGAGATATTGAGAAGCTCGGAAAGGGCGGCGACGTCTTTCTTTTTTCCTTCCGCAAGCATGTGCAGAATCTGTTTCTGCCGTTTTTCTTTTTTTCGGGACATGGCTCCTCCTTCTGCGTGCCTACCATTATAGCAGGAAAAGCGGATAAAGTTTCAAACGAAAGAAAATAGAATTGTATTTATAAAATGAATCCAGACAAATGAAAACCTCCGGCAATGCCGGAGGTTTTGTTCACTGTTCCTTTTTCCGCAGCAGCCAGAAATGGTTCTGACCGTCCTTTGATAAGGTGACATTGCAGCTGAGGGTACGTTTTGTGCCGGGATTGGCTTCCAGAAGCAGGCCCAGCACCGTGGTCGCAAAGGCGCTCTGTTCTGCCTTGTGCGGCTGCAGGCAGAACAGCAGGGCATATTCCTTTCCGTCTTCCAGTTTGCAGAATTCCGCGAAGAAGTCCTTGACATGCGACCAGGCGTGGTTTTCATAGACCTTCTCATACTGGGGATTCTCCAGCATATTGAGGAATTCTTTTTCCTCTTCTGCATCATCCCCGTCGGGATAGTCCGAATACGCAAAACTGCTGCTGTCTTTCCTGTCGATCAGCTTTTCAAAATAGCTGTTCACGCTGTCGATCATCCGGTCATAGGCTGCTCTGTCGATGCCGAATTCTTCACACGGGTCATAGGCTTCCATGGACTGTCTGACCATCTCGCGCATGGATATGAGTTTTTCTTTCATCATGGTAATTTCATTCTGGTATGTCTGACGGATTTCAATGGTCTTCTGCAGCCTTGCTTCCTGCTCTTTGATTTTCGCTGTAAAGGCGTCATAGATGACATCATGATCAGCCTCCTTCAGGCTGCGGATTTCATCCAGCGTAAAGCCGGCCGTCTGCAGGTTCCTGATCCTGACAAACTGAAGGGCCTGTTCCTCATCGTAATACCGGTAGCCGGATTTCTGATCCACCTGCCTGGGTTTTAGCAGGTCCACGTGGTCATAATAGCGCAGGGTCTGCGGGTTGCAGCCGCAAAGCGAAGCAAATTCCTTGATCGTCATGACATACACTCCTCCTCGATGAATTTTGTATCATTGCAGTTCACTGCAAGGTCAACAGGTTTCCGAAGTTTTTTTTCAGATGTTTCAATGAAATCCCTCCCGGCATCCGGGAGGGATCAGTTTACAGAATTTCGGGAAGATCCAGTGCGTCGATCCGGTCCATCAGGTCCTTGCGCGTATCTTCAAATAACAGCTGTTTGTTGTAGGCGTAGTACTTCTCACAGCCATGGCGGTAGATAAACTGCGAAGCAGCCGGCCTTACCGTCAGCTCACTGACCAGGATGAGCATCTCCTGGCCTGTACCGAAGGCCTTTTCAAAGAAATCGAAGACATTGGCAAGCATGTCCTGGCCTTTTTGGGTATCCTGTTTCAAGGCGGCAGCCTCACTGCGCAGGACTTCCTTCTTGTCTTCTTTATCCTGCAGAAGCTTCAGCTCATCCAGGATGGCACAGGCAAGCTCGACGTGTTCCCGGGTATCGGTGGCCTGTGACTTTTTCTCGTAAAAGGCGATCTTTTCCGCCATGACCTCAGGATCGGCCAGGGCGCTGACTTCAGGGATCAGGGTGCGCAGGACATCTTCCTTCATGACGGTCCTGGCAATCCTTTCATCCAGCGAAGTCAGGATCAGGGACAGCAGCGACAGGCGTTCATCAAACTTCGCGTCTTTGGCACGGTTGATGATGTCTTCGGATACCGTGCCGGCAAGGATTTCTTCCACCTGGTAATCCGAACGGTACTTGAAGAAGAGGTCATAGTAATTGGCAAAGTCACGGGCGATTTCCTCATCCTGGACATACTGGCCGATCAGGTCACGGTCAACTGCGAGTTCATTTTCCTCGTACAGGGTGATCATCTGAGAAAGGTCATCCCAGGCGCGGGCGGTCACGAAGGATTTGTCATCCAGCGTGGTCGTGATCCGGTAGAAAAACTGCGGCTTGACGGTCAGGTAGGAAAGGATGACAGGATGGACATGATTCTGCAGGGCATAGGCCTTCCAAACTTCAAAGTCAGGCTCAACTTCCACCTTCTTCAGCCTGTCCAGCATGGCAAGATCAAACGGTCTGACGGCGTCATTGTATTCCGGCGGGTTGCCGGCGGTGACGACGATCCAGCCCTGCGGCACTTCGTGTCTGCCGAAGGTCTTGTACTGCAGAAACTGCAGCATGCTTGGGGCAAGGGTTTCGGAAACACAGTTGATCTCATCCAGGAAC
>JAFWCP010000265.1 GCA_017536845.1 Solobacterium sp.
ACAGCCAGGAAAAGACCATCAAAGGGCCTCTGGATGCCAAGCTTGCCGACAAGGACCTGATCAGGATGGACTGGCTCAACGACAACATCATCGGCGGCATCCCTTCTTATCATGAACTGAATGAGCCGGCAAGACGGATCAGCGAGATCAGCGGAGTGAAAGGATGAAGGTGCTGATTGTTGCCGACCGTGAAGAACCGGGCCTCTGGGATTACTTCAACCCCCGCCGGACGGAAGGCGTGCAGCTGATCCTCTCCTGCGGTGACCTGGATCCGGCATATCTGGAATTCCTGACAACCATGGTCAATGCGCCGCTGCTGTTTGTACGCGGCAACCATGACGGAAAATATGACGTCAAGTATCCGGAAGGATGCATTGATATTGATGATAAGGTATATACACATAACGGCATCCGTTTCTTCGGCCTGGGCGGTTCCTACCGCTACAAGCCGGGCAGCGACATGTATACCGAAAGGGAGATGAAGCGGCGGATCGGCAAGGCGCGGGGAAAGCTGTTCTTCGCCAAGGGGTTTGACGTCCTTGTCACCCATGCGCCGGCCTGCGGATATGGTGATCTTGAGGACCTGCCGCACCGGGGCTTTGAATGCTTCAATGACCTTCTGGAAAAACATCATCCGGCCTATATGTTCCATGGCCATGTACACGAGGAATACGGCGATTTCGTCCGGGAAAGAAAACATCCCTGCGGCACGCGGATCATCAACGCCTGCGGCCAGGTGATCATGGACCTTGAAATCTGAGCGCATCATCAGTCAGAAAGGAAAAAGCCTGAGCGGCAGGGAAGCTGCTCAGGCTGTATGTGGTGGATTTTCTCTAGAAGCCTTTTGCCCAGGGCACCCGGCCCGGGACGGGCGGGTGTTCAAGGAATCTTGCCGTTCTGTCACGCTCGGTGTCGTTCCACTTGTCAAAGCCTTCCGGGGTGATATGGCTGCCGTAGGTGCAGTCGGTAAAGACGCATAAGCCATAGTCCCGCCAGGGCCGGGCCAGATAGATGGTGGCAGGGGATACGCCCGCATCGGCCGTAAAACGGCAGCGGTCAAATACAAAGCCTTCCGTCTGTTCCAGGGCATGGGCCGGGGCGGCCGCATAGCCGAGGTTTCTGACATCATAGACGGAACGGATCTCGCAGTGATGAAAGACGGAATGGCCGCAGCCGAAGATGAAGTCGACCGTGCCTTCAATCAGGCAGTCTTCAAAGTACTGGGAACACAGTCTGTCCTGCCTGAGGTCATCGGTCAGGAAGCCGTCATAACGGGCGATGAGGTCCTTTGGCAGCGGCCCCAGGAACAGGGTGTCCTGGGTAGAGGTGAGACGGCTGCGGCGCATGGTGAAATCGTCGGCATACACGCTCAGGGCAACTTCCTGGCCTTTGACCTCCGGATGGCCGGCATCGTTTTCGATGGCAAGGTCTTCCATCGTGACATGGTCGGCGACTACAGCCGCTGTCCAGGTGCGGAATGTATTCAGGGCGACACCGTTTTCATCGGGTTTTTCGACATAATCGTCAAAAATGATTTTTGTCTGATACATGCCGGCCCCTCTGATCGTGAGATATGGGGTCCGGATTTTAACCTTGGCCTGGAATTCACCGGCCGGCAGCGTGATGACATCGTGCGGCTTTGCGCCTGCGA
>JAFWCP010000266.1 GCA_017536845.1 Solobacterium sp.
CGAAAGAGGAACTGAAGAAGGAAGGCGTTGAAGTATCCGATGAGATCGAGATCGGTATGATGGTCGAGATTCCGGCTTCCGCTGTGCTCGCCGATGAATTCGCGAAATACGCAGATTTCTTCTCGATCGGCACCAATGACCTGATCCAGTATTCGATGGCCGCTGACAGAATGTCGGAGAAAGTCGCATATCTCTATCAGCCGCTGAACCCGGCGATCCTGCGTCTGATCAAGATGACAATCGACGGTGCGCATGCCAACGGCAAGTGGTGCGGCATGTGCGGTGAGATGGCCGGCGACGAACTGGCTGCACCGGTTCTGCTGGGCCTGGGCCTGGATGAATTCTCCATGAGCGCAACTTCCATCCTGCGTGCCCGTAAGATGATCAACGGTCTGTCCTACGAGGAAATGAAGAAGCTGGCTGACAAGGCAGTGGACTCCGATACCATGGAAGAGGTTGTTGCCCTGGTCAAGGAAGCAATCGCTTAATCATTCACCGATTTAAGAGCAGGGGAACCTGCTCTTTTTCTTTGTCCATAAAAAAACCGGAGGCATCAGCCTCCGAGTCTTGAATATGTGCTGGGAACGTAGAATTCCTGCATATCGTCCAGACGGATGCAGCCCAGGGTCCGGCCATAGGCGCAGCCGCAGTCGATATGGATGGTATTGCCGGCGTGGAAGATCTTGCCGTCATACTGCGGGCCATAGAGGAACGTCGGAATGTGGCCGACAATCATCTTGGTGTCCGGGAAAGGATTGCAGTCTTCATCGACATGGCTCCAGATCAGGATTTTCTCCGGAACGGAAGAAAGCCGCAGGTTGGGATCCATCATGTCATCCGGCAGGCCGGCATGGATCAGGATGAACTTCTGGCCGTTGACGGTCAGTTTTTTGTAGAACAGCTTGTCTTCCAGGTAAAGCTTGATGTCATAGCATTCATGGAATTCAAGGTCCATGAACTGATCCGCCGTCCGGTAGCCGCCATTGTAATGCAGCCAGCATAGCAGGTCCTCGGTCATATCCACCGCGTTGTTGTCCTTTTTGGCGTCGATGAGTTCCTGACAGTAACGGGAAAGCCAGACGTCGTGGTTGCCGAAAATCAGGTGCATGTTTTCGTACGACATGATCTCCTGCAGCAGGGGAATGGATTCCTTGCCGCGGTCGCAGACATCGCCGTTGATCCACAGTTCGTCATATTCGTTAAAGCCGATCAGATCTAGCATCTGGTCAAATTCTTTTTTGCAGCCGTGCAGGTCGCTGATTACATAAGTAGACATATTTACCTCAATGCACCTATTCTATCATAAGTAAAGCGCTTTCAGACAAAAAATGCATCATCTTTGGCTGAGAATCACCTGGATGACGCGAGGCTGGGAATGACAGTAAGTCACAATTACCGTGTCGTTCTTGTTTACGGCGCTGCCGGAGACGATGAAATCATCCACCAGGATCATCAGATCGTCCGTTGCCAGGGTGATGGTTTCCGCATCGGAAAGCTGGATGCTGATGTCATCTTCGTCAGCCGCTGTCACGACGCCGCTGACGGCTTTTGTCTCTTCTTCTGTTTCTGTCCCCGTACAGCCGGCCAGAAGGACCAGGGCCAGGGCCATAAGCACCTTTTTCATATCAATCTCCTTTTCCAGACGCAGATATCCTACGTCGACGGGCTGAACCTGATGTGGTATGTATATGAACTTTGTGTGAAATGACGAAAAGAAAGTGGGAAAACCTGTGCACATCTTCCTTCACAAGCAATAGGCAGTTTGTTATAATATTCCAGTAATTTTTTTTAATTTACGAGAAAAGGAAGGTATCTATTATGGGAAGAGCACATGAAGTCCGCGCAGCCTCCATGGCAAAAACAGCGGCAATGAAATCAAAGCTTTATTCAAGATTCGGCAAAGAGCTGTATATTGCGGCTAAGAGCGGCGTCCCTGATCCGGATATGAACCTCGCGCTGAAGAGAAAAATTGCGGAGGCAAAGTCGAACCAGGTTCCTGCCGATGTCATCAAGAGAGCGATTGATAAGGCAAAGGGCGGAGCTGATGAAAACTATGACGAAGCAAGATATGAGGGCTTCGGTCCCGGCAACTCAACCGTGATTGTTGACTGCCTGACCGACAACACCAACCGTTCTTTCACCAACGTCAAGACAGCGTTCAACAAGTGCAAGGGTGCCAAGCTGGCCGGTGCCGGTGCGGTTTCCTTCAACTATGAAAGCGTCGGCCTGTTTGTCTTCAAGAACGAAGATGACGAAGCGATGCTGGATATCATGATGGAAGCTGACGTTGATGTTCAGGACATCTCTGTTGAGGACGGCATGATGACTGTCAAGACATCCTTCGCCGATTTCGGCAAGGCACAGGAAGCAATTGAAAAGGCGCTCCCGGGCATCGAGTTCGAAACCTGCGAAGCAACCATGCTGCCGAACGAGTATGTCACCCTGACCGAAC
>JAFWCP010000267.1 GCA_017536845.1 Solobacterium sp.
GAAAGCCGGCACATACAAGGGCAAGTTCAACGCGCTTCACCACTTCTTCGGTTATGAAGGAAGATGTGCGTTCCCGTCCAACTTCGATGCTGACTACTGCTACTCCCTGGGCTACAATGCCTTCATGCTGATTCAGTACGGCTACACCGGCTACCTGTCCAAGCCGGCGGATGAATGGGTTGCCGGCGGCATGCCCATCACCAAGATGATGAACATGGAAAGAAGACACGGCGAAGACAAGCCGGTTATCAGAAAGGCTCTCGTCGAACTCGAAGGCAAGCCGTTCAAGTACTTCGAAGCACACAGAGAAGCATGGGCTGTTGAAACAGCTTATACATATCCGGGTGCCATCCAGTACTACGGACCTTCTTCCGTATGTGACATCACAACCAGAACCCTTGCTCTGGAAAAGGAATAATTCCACACCTGACAAAGAGGCAGTGCTGAAAGGCACAGCCTCTTTTTTTGCCGGCTTCCTCCGATCACTGTTCTGCCTGCACGGCAGGCGGAAATGAAGACTTTTTCATGATTATCTTTTTTCCGGCAGAATCCCGGATGAACCGCATCGAAAAAGACCCTTGCGGGTCTTCTGATGCTTCCGTTTAAGCTTCCTCAGCCTCTGTCTGGTTGCGGGCAATCTTGCCTTTGATGATGGTGCGGATGATATCCGCCGCCAGTGAAACATCGTCGTTGCAGACGACATAGTTGTACTGGCTCGTCAGTGACATTTCCTTTGCCGCCTTGGCCAGGCGTTCCTGCACGACCTCTTCCGGTTCGCTCTTACGGCCGCGGATTCTGGCTTCCAGTTCTTCCATGCTGGGCGGTACGATGAAGATGCACACGGCATCCGCTACCTTTTTCCTGACCTGGGCACAGCCGTCCACTTCAATTTCAAGGATGACGTTGCGGCCAAGGTTGCGCAGCCTTTCGACTTCCTTTACCGGGGTGCCGTAGAAGTTGCCGACATATTCGGTGCTTTCCAGCAGTTCACCCTCTGCCTTTGCCTCCAGGAACCTTTCCCGGCTGACATAGTAATAGTTAACACCTTCCTGTTCCCCTTCCCTTTTTTCTCTTGTCGTCATGGAAACGGAATAGGAGAGGTTCAGATCAGGATCATCAATGAATTTCTTGATCACAGTTCCCTTGCCGACCCCGGAGGGACCGCTGATAACAATACACAGACCTTTTTTCATGTTTTTCCCTTTCTTGATGGAACAACCGCCTGTCATGATATAATCTTACCCGATCGGAGGAAATACACATGGCTTTAGACGGCATTCTTCTGTATAAAATCATACCACAGATCAGGGACGCTGCCCCCATGCGGATTCAGAAAATTTACCAGATCTCGACGACCGAGATCCTTCTGCAGACCCATGGCGCAAAAAAGAAACAGCAGCTGCTGATCTCAACCCATTCCGTATACAACCGGCTGCTGTTCACCGACCGCAGCTACCCCACCCCGGCCGAACCGGGCAATTTTGTCATGGTGCTGCGCAAGCACATCGAGGGCGGCATCATCGAAAGCATCGAACAGGCCGAACTGGACCGCTGGTGCACGATGCGCGTCCGCCGTATGAACGAGCTAGGCGACCTGGAATACTATGACCTCGTCATTGAACTGATGGGCAAATACGCCAATGTCATCCTGGTCAAAGACGGCATCATCGTCGATGCCTTGAAACGCATCCCGCCTTTTGAAAACACCCGCCGGACCATCCTGCCTCAGGCTGCCTTTGTTCCCACCCCC
>JAFWCP010000268.1 GCA_017536845.1 Solobacterium sp.
AGGACTGATCGTGATGGCTGATAATATACCGCCTCAATACCAGGGAGGAGAGTCATGCTGATAGATATTTCGCAGGAAGTGTTTTCCTGCAATGTGTTTCCCGGCGATGAGAAACCGGAACGAAGGACGATGAAAGACATGGCAAAGGGAGATCTTTACAACCTGACCTGCCTTTCCATGTGTGCCCATAACGGCACCCACGTTGACGCTCCGTATCATTTCATCAGAAACGGCAGGACCATTGACCGGATGGGCCTGGAACCGTTTGTCGGTGACTGCTATGTCGCAAGGCATGACGGTGATGTCAGGGCAGAGGATGCCGAGATGATCCTGAGAAAGGCAGAAGAAGCCGGGGCAGGAAAAAGAATCCTGGTTGCCGGCAAGGCAACGGTGACGGAAGCGGCAGCACAGGTATTTGCGGATGCCGGCATATTGCTGCTGGGAAATGAAAGCCAGACCGTCGGCCCGGAAAAGGTGCCGATGAAGGTGCACCTGATCCTTCTTGGCAACGAATGCGTATTGCTGGAAGGGGTTGTGCTTGACGGCGTGGAAGAAGGAAAGTATTTCCTGAATGCGGCCCCGCTGAACCTTGGCGGCAGCGATGGCGCCCCATGCCGTGCTTACCTGATGGATGACCGGTGATCACTGCCGTTGCCAGATACAATCAGAAACATAAGAAACAAAGGCCTGCCGAAGCAGGCAGGGAGGAACGTATGGAATTCAAAGAAGGAATGGGATGGAAATGCTGCCATGATCCGGAAACCGGGCTGTATACGGCCAAAATCGGCGGCGGCCCCAATATGGATCTGTATGAAATTACCAAGGAGATCTATGACCATGTGGATGATCCGGATGTTGAATGGCCGACCAGCCTGATCAGTAAGGGACGTCACTTATACATGGCAGTCGACGACCGCTGCGGCCCGCCGTATACGGTGATTTTCGATTCGGATTATGAAAAGCTCTGTCCCTGGATCAAGCCTCACCAATCCGGAAGGGTATGGAGCGAAGAAATGACCGATGCTGCTGTGGAAGTGCTGGCATCGGAAGAAAACAACCGTGAACAGCGAAGAAGAAAGCGTGCGCTGAGGAAGCAGGAAAGTGAATCATCTGCTTCAAAAGAGGGAACATCGGAATGAATGCCGAAGAGATGGAAGCGTATGTCCGGAACAATGAACCGAACATCTGCCAGATCAGCATCCGTAAGGATGACGTGGAAATCTATTCTCAGGAATGGAACGATTATCTCAAAACGGACTGTACGCATATCATGTCCGCAACCAAAAGCATTGTCAGCCTGCTTGTCGGTATTGCCGTTGATCAGGGAATGATTCACAGCATTGATGACAAAGTGCTTTCGTATTTCCCGGATTACACCGTAAAGCGCGGGGAAAAGACAATCCAGGATGTCACAATCAGACATCTGCTGACCATGCGGGCTCCGTATAAGTGAAAAGGCGATCCCTGGTCAAAGGTCTGTGCCAGCGAAAACTGGACCTTCTCTTCGCTGGATTTTCTCGGCGGGAAAAAGGGAATTACCGACGTATTTGATTACCGGACGGTGTGTCTGCACATCCTTTCCGGCATCCTGTACCGGACATTAGGGCTGAAGACCGTGGACTATGCCAACCGGTATCTTTTTGCGCCGCTGGGCATTCCTGAACATCATAACTACACCGCCATGGATGCACAGGAACACAGGCAGTTTACGATTTCCAAAACACCGAAGGGAAATATCTGGTTTGCCGATCCGGAAGGGCTTGGAACACCCGGATACGGCTTATGCATGAGTGCTTTTGATATGGCAAAGATCGGCCAGCTCTGCCTGAAGCGGGGCATGTGGGAAGGAACCCGCATCCTTTCGGAAGGATGGATCAGGGAGATGATCCGCCCAAGACCGGTGGAAAACAAATCGTTCCGCGGCATGCAGTATGGATATTTATGGTGGATCATCCATCCGGAAAAGAACATCTATGCTGCCATCGGCAACAGCGGAAATGTCATCTATGTCAATCCGGAAGAAAACATCACGGCAGCCGTTTCGTCTTACTATAAGCCGACGGTCTTTGACCGGGTTGATTTCATTGAAGAAATTCTGCTTCCGATCTTCCGGTAATTCAGATCACATCATTGCATCTCCAGGCCGGCCTGTATCTGCAGGCCGTTCAGACAACAGTGAAAAGGAGGAAAAACATCATGATCAACAAAGCGGGAACGCAGACAATCACAACTGAGAGGCTGATCCTGAGAAGGTTCAGGGTTGAAGACGCGGAAGCAATGTATGAAAACTGGGCCAGCGACCCGGAAGTGGTCAGATACCTGACCTGGCCGGTGCACGAAAGTCCAGAGGCAACCCGGAAGCTGTTAACGGAATGGACGGCCCGCTATTCTGAGGGGTGTTACTTCAGTTGGGGCATTGAAGATAAAAAGACCGGCTGTCTGATCGGAAACATTTCCGCTGTAAGGCTGGACGAGGAGATTGAAGCTGCCGAGATCGGCTACTGCCTGTCGAGAGCCTGCTGGGGCAAAGGAATCATGACCGAAGCCCTCAAAGCCGTGATGGATTATCTGTTTGATGTCGTCGGATTGAACCGTGTTTCCGCCCGCCATGACGTCCGGAACCCTGCCTCCGGGCGGGTGATGGAAAAGGCCGGCATGCAGAAGGAGGGGATCCTTCGCGCGGCCGGCAAGCGCAGAAGCAACGGAGAATTCTGTGACCTGGTTTATTATGCTTCGATCCGCGCCGACAGGGATCCGGATGCAGAACTGAACATCAGTCTGCAGGATCATGAATGGCCGTTTGACTATACGGACAATGACCGCCGGGTCGTGCGGGCTGTCGTCTTTGATGCTGACGGGTACTTCTATTTTGTCCATGCCGAGCGGAATGACGAGTTCGGGCATGCCGTCCTGATCGAAACCTCCGGCGGCGGGGTGGAAAAAGAAGAAGACCTGCATACGGCCATTCAGCGTGAACTGAAGGAAGAACTGGGGGCAAAAACAGAAGTGATCGGCAGAATCGGCGTTGTCAGTGATTATTACAACGTGATCCATCGTCACAACATCAACAGCTATTTCCTCTGCCGGGCTGTCTCATTCGGGGAAAGAGAACTGACGATGGATGAAGCTGAACAGTACCATCTTTCCGTTCTGAAACTGACATATGAAGAAGCGCTTGCCGAATATGAAAAGCGCCGGGAAACAAGGCTGGGCAGGCTGATTGCCAACCGCGAACTGCCGGTGCTTCGCAAAGCAAAGGAAATGCTGGAACGCTGACTCTGAAGGAAAAAAGAATCATGAACAGAAAGCAGACCCGGACCGTCACGAAAAGATTCCTGCTTTGGCTGCTTGTCATTGTGACATCACTGGGTCTTTGTGCCTGTACCGCAGATAGGGAAAAGGCAGAAGATTCCCCGGCAGCCGGCCTTACGACTGATACAGTCACTGACAGAACGCATGAAGACATCACGTGGGATCTGATCCGTATGGTCAGCCATGATGCAGATCTTAGGGCACTGCTGGAGAAGTCGATCGCACAGGCGCATGAAATGAATCCCGATCCCGATACCAATCCGGTCAAAGATCTTGATTCCTATTACACCTTTATCGACCGCATATGCAGGTCCCTGCCATGGCAGATCAGCCCATCTGAAAACTACAGTTCCCTGTATGACCGGATTGACCAGGGGATGGGCTGCCTGTATTTTGTCTGTGACCAGCCGCTCAAGGAACTGGAAGAGAAAGACTATTACCACAATTCCCTGATGTACCATGAACCGTTCCGCAGCTGGTTCATCGAGTTCCTCTCGGTTTCCGGTCAGTTCTTAAGCAGCGAAGCTTCCTGGAACGATACGTTTTACCAGAATGCATTGGCCAATCCGGATTTTCATCTGGCCGATGATCTCTATGAAGGCCATGAAAACTGGAAGTCGTTCAATGACTTCTTCGCCCGAAAACTCAAGGATGCATCTCGACGGCCGATTGCCGCTCCTGATGATGCATGTGTTGTGACATCACCGGCCGATGCCGTTCCTCAGGGCGTATGGATGATCGATGACCAAAGCAAGGTCATCACAGACGGCAATACGGAACAGGCCGCGCTTGCCATCAAGAGCGGAACCCTGACCGATGTTTCCGTCCTGCTTGGATGCAGCAAATATGCGGACGCCTTTGCTAAAGGGAGTCTGACCCATGCCTTCCTGGATATCAACGATTACCACCGCTACCATTTCCCGGTCAGCGGTACGGTGAAAGAAGCCTTCGTCATCCCGCAGGACGATGCTCCCGGCGGCGTGATCACCTGGGATCAGGAAACAGGAAGATACAAAGAATACTTCTCGGAAACCTTCGGCTGGCAGTCGATTGAGACGAGAGGGGTTGTCGTCATGGAAACTCCCGGCGGCGGCCTTGTCGCCGTCATCCCGGTCGGGATGTGCCAGGTTTCTTCCGTCAACTTTGAAGCTTCCGTTGTTCCCGGTGCCACGGTAAGCAAGGGGGATCCTCTGGGCTACTTCCTGTTCGGCGGCAGTGACATTGTCATGCTTTTCTCCAGTGACCTTCATTTCACAATGACAGCCAGGGCCGATGAACATCTCGAAATGGGCCAGGCATACGGGACGATTGAACCAGAATGATAAACGGAAAGAATGAAATACATGTCTTCTGAAAGCCACAGCCGTGATTCTTATGGGAAACATGCCATGCTGCTGTCACGTTTGTCCGGCTATCATACTGCTGATGCGGTTGTATCCACGCAAAGCTGGTATCCGGTGTATCCGTTCTGCCGGCAGGCTTCATATGCCGCATGTGGATACGACAACGGAAAGGAGTGAATGGAATGGCATTCGATTTCAGGAAGGAATACAAAGAGTTTTATATGCCCAAGGCAAAACCGGCGATTGTCACGGTTCCAAGGATGAACTACATTGCTGTTGAGGGCAGCGGGGATCCGAATGCAGAAGACGGGGAGTATCAGAAAGCACTCTCGCTGCTGTATGCTGTTGCCTATACGATCAAGATGAGCAAAAAAGGAAATCATCAGATTGTAGGGTATTTCGATTATGTGGTGCCGCCGCTGGAAGGGTTCTGGTGGCAGGAAGGAATTCATGGCGTGGACTATGCCCATAAAGAAAACTTCCGCTGGATCTCGGTAATCCGGCTTCCGGATTTTGTAACGGAAGAAGATCTTCACTGGGCCGTCCGGGAAGCGACGGAAAAGAAGAAGCAGGACTTTTCAAAGGTGAAATTCCTGACCGTTGAAGAAGGACTCTGCGTGCAGTGCATGCACATCGGCCCGTATGATGAGGAACCGGCAACCGTTGCCCTGATGGATCAGTATCTGGAAGAAAACGGCTATGAGAATGATCTGTCTGATCAAAGGCGCCATCACGAGATCTATCTTTCCGATGCCAGACGTACGGCACCGGGAAAACTGAAGACCGTGATCAGGCATCCCATCAGGGAAAAGAACACTCAGCATCCCTCTGGCCGCTGATGGATGATGTGAAAGGCAGATTATTCTCTTGAACTGACTGATGCCAAATGGTAGCCTTATTTCGAAGGCGGCAGATATGAACTGTCTGAACTCAGATGAAAACTGCCGTTTCCGTACATGAATTCTCATACGGAGCGTTTCAAAACAGAAGGAGATGGATCAGATGGGAAAGACAAAAGCAATCCTTTACGCGTTTCTGGCAGCCGTGTTCTATGCAGTGAATGTACCGATTTCAAAAGTACTGCTGAACAATGTCGGCCCGACGACCATGGCAGCATTGCTGTACCTTGGCGCCGGCATCGGCATCGGCCTTCTGGCGCTGATCAACCGGAAGGACAGGGAACAGTCAGAACCTCTGGCCAAAAAAGATCTGCCGTTTGTCATCGGCATGATCGTCCTGGATATAGCCGCACCGATCTTCCTGATGCTTGGCATCAATGCCGGTTCACCGGCCAATGCCTCCCTGCTGGGCAATTTTGAAATCGTGGCAACCACGATCATTGCCCTGTTCATCTTCAGGGAAGCGGTGTCCCGAAGGCTGTGGGCGGCGATCGGGCTGATTACCTTATCCAGCATCCTGCTGTCCTTTGAAGGGGCGGACAGCTTCCGTTTTTCCTATGGCTCGCTGCTTGTCCTGCTGGCAACAATATGCTGGGGGTTTGAAAACAACTGCACAAGGAATATCTCCTCCAAAAGCACCTACGAAATTGTTGTGTTCAAAGGCATCTTTTCCGGGGCAGGAGCACTTGGCATCGCTTTGATCAAACATGAAGCCATGCCGGGCATCGGTTACATCGCATCGGCACTGCTGCTGGGATTTGTGGCGTACGGCCTCAGCATTTTCCTGTATGTCAGGGCCCAGAATGTTCTGGGGGTGGCCAAGACCAGCGCCTATTATGCGGCTGCGCCGTTTGTCGGTGCCTTCCTGTCCTTTGTCTTCCTGAAGGAAAAACTGTCATGGATGTATCTGGCTGCATTGGCTGTCATGATTGCCGGCTCGGCCATAGTCGTGGCGGATACACTGGTCCGTCATCACGAACATGCCCACCAGCACACTTTCACCCATACCCACGATGGTACTACCCATACCCACACGGTCACGCATACGCATGACCATGCCCATTACGTGACCGACGGGAAACACGGCCATCACCATTCCCGTTCCGAACTGGAACACCTGGCAGCACCGATGCATGGATAACCGACGGGTACGGGCAAAATCAGAACTTTACGGCGGACAGCATTGTCCGCCTTGTTGATTTCTGATGATTATTCATGTTCAAAGCTTCAGGCTTCAGTTTTGTTTCTGAGTCTGTAAAGAAAGTAAATCAGACGATCATCGGAAGGCTTCTGAGAAAAGCAGTGAGATGCTACGGGAAATGCTTTCAGAGTCTGCATCGCGGCGGGAAAACGGAATCACCATTCTGGCTGAACCGGCGGACGATTATGATGCTGGCTTTCGCGAAGTCCTCAATGGTGGAATAAGGACAGAGAATATGATTGCAGAACGGAAAGAAACACCGGTCAAAGAGGCCATGCCGGAACTGCCTTTTCCAGCCGTTATCCGCCTGCCAATACGTTCCCACAATCCAACTGTATTCTGATAAAATAGTGCAATCAATCAAACGATTCTGAATGGGAAACAATATGGAGGAAGAACAATGACTGAAAGAGAAAAAATGCTGGCCGGTCAGCTGTATGACCCATCTGATCCGGAGCTTGTGACGCTGCAGGTCAAAGCCCGCAAGCTGGCCCGCCGCTACAATCAGATTGATGAAGACAGACCGGAAGAAAAAGAAGCGGTGCTGAAAGAACTGCTGACGGATACACCGAACCTGCCGGCCATGCAGGCACCGATTTACTTCGACTATGGCTGCAACACACGTTTCGGCAGCTTCTGCTCCACCAATTTCAATTTCACCTGCCTGGATGTCTGTCCGGTAACGGTCGGCGACAACGTCATGTTCGGGCCGAATGTGACTATCGCAACACCCATGCATCCGTTATTGCCGGCTGAGCGCAATGTGCGCCGCCGGGAAGACGGCAGTTATTACAACCTGGAATATGCCAGGCCGATCGTCATCTGCAGCAACTGCTGGATTGCCGCCAATGTTGTGGTCTGCGGCGGTGTGACCATCGGGGAGGGATGCGTCATCGGTGCCGGCAGCGTCGTGACCCGCGACATTCCCCCGCATTCGATTGCCGTCGGCAATCCCTGCCGCGTCATCCGCGGGATTACCGAAGCAGACGCAATGGAAAAGTAAAAAGCGATCACAGAAAGAAGGAACAGGAATGGCCGCAAAGGAGGCAGGGAAGCAAACCGGTGAAATCCACCGTATGCATGTGTTTATGGCAGGCAGCCGGACAAAGCCGAAGCTTGTCTTCATGGCCGGTTCCGGCACGGTATCACCGATGTATGATTTCAGGATCCTGTATGAAAAGCTTGCGGAAAGCTTCCGCATCATTGTTGTCGAGAAATTCGGCTATGGGTATTCCGACCTGTATGAGGGATCCTGTGACATTGATTCACTGGTTTCCTGTCAGCGGCAGGCGCTGAGAAAAGCAGGGGAGGAGGGGCCGTATCTGCTTCTGCCGCATTCCATGGCCGGGCTGGAAGCGATCCGCTGGAAACAGAAGTATCCCGATGAAATCCAGGCCATCATCGGCCTGGATATAGCAACACCGCTCACTTATGCAGAATGGCGTGATGGGGATGTTGAAAAGCGCATCCGGCTGATGAAACGGATGCGCAGGCTCAATGATTTAAACCTGCTGTTCTGGTATCCCGTGAATACACGCGGATTGACCGGAAAGGAAATCCGGAAACTGAAAACCCTGATGAAAAGAAACCTGATGAATCCCTGCTATGTCAATGAAGCAATGGCTGTAAAGGCGAATGCCGAAGCTGTTGCTCAGGGAGGAAGCATTGCCGGACCGATCCTGATGTTTGTTTCCGACGGTTCCCAGGTATCAAAGAACTGGATCGAAAATGCCCGCCGCTTTGCCGAAGATACAGGCGCACAAACCGTATATCTGAACTGCGGCCATTTTGTTCATCATTATGAAAGTGAGACGATCAGCCGGAAGATCATGGAATTTGCCCGGGAACACGGATTCCTGACAGCAGGCAGCTGATCTTTGGAACACAGTTCCAGGGACGATCATCCGCCGGTCTTGCTTCGGGGTGGCGGCCGTCAACCTGGTTTTTAGCTTCCGGTGGAGCCTGGCCATTGCTGGCATCCCGTTTGGAAAACAGTTCTTCAAGCTGGCAAAACTGTCGCTGACGCCTTTCGACGCCGAAATTGTCTGATGATCTGAGTGAAAAGACACCCAAAGGAGAAACAAAGATGATTCTTGTACTTGTTACCTATCACTGCAGGCCTGGTATGCGGGAAGCATTCCTGCATGCCATCCAGGCGGAAAAAATTGATGAAGCCTGCCGTAAAGAAGCGGGAAACCTGCAGTATGACTACTATCTTCCCATTGATCAGGATGATAATCTTTTCCTGCTGGAAAAGTGGCGGGATGCCGAAGCGGTTTCGGTTCATAACAGCCTGCCGCATTATGCCCGGCTGCAGGATCTGAAGGGGCAGTATGTTGAACACACCGCGCTGGAAAAGCACGAACTTAAAGAAGAATTATTATGATCTATCAGGATACACATCATTTCAGCAGGGAAGAACTGGAGCGGCTGTTCCTGTCGGTCTGCTGGTCTTCAGGACATTATCCTGAAAAACTGAAAACCGCCATGGAGCATTTTGATACGGTTTATTCTGCCTGGGACGGTGACAGGCTAGTCGGCCTTGTTTCCGTGATGGATGACGGCATCATGAATGCCTATGTCCATTACCTGCTGGTTGACCCTGATTATCAAGGCCATGGCATCGGACGGACGCTTGTTGAAATGGTAAAGGAAAAATACCGCGATTACCTGCGCCTGATCGTGATTGCCTATGATGAAGAGGCTGCGTTTTACGAGCAGTTTGGCTTTGTGAAAAGCGAGAATTCCTCGCCTTTGTTTCTCACATCGTTATGGACATGAATCAGCTGATCGCATTTTGCGGCGTGGACTGTTCGCAATGTCCGGATTACGTCAGCGGAAAATGTCCTTCCTGCCGCAGGACGGCATGGACAGCGGATGATATATGCATGCCGGTGCATTGCTGCAGGGAAAAGAACATTGACTGCTGTGGCGAATGCATGGATTTCCCATGCCGGGAGATGGCGGCTTTCTATCAGGAATCAGAAGGCCATCGGATCGCATACAGCCGCATGAAGAAACGGAGAGAACAGGCTGCTGAAAAAACAGCCTGAAACGCAAAGGAGAGAATACATGAAGACATTTTTGAAACGACTGCTTGCCGCGTGCAGCCTCACCCTGCTGATGGCAGGCTGTACAGCAAAGAACAATGAACCATCTTCAGCAGATGATTCATTTTACATGACCGAAATCACCGATGACATCTTTGCCCGCATGGAAGGAAAATCCTTCAGTGATGACTGCACCCTTTCCCGGGATGATCTGCGCTATCTCCATGTGCTGCACAAAGACATTGACGGCAATACCCATGAAGGGGAGATGGTCGTGAACATGCACATTGCTAAGGATGTTCTGGAAATCCTGAAACAGCTGTATGAAAACGATTATCCGATCGAAAAGATCAGGCTCATTAATGAATACGACGCCATAGACGAACTGTCAACGGAAGACAACAACTCAAGCTGTTTCTGCTTCCGTTTCATCTCGCATACGACAAGGATTTCCAAGCACGGCTATGGCCTTGCGGTGGATATCAATACCCTCTACAACCCATATACCAAGATTGTCGACGGCGAAAGGATCATCGAGCCGGTTACCGGAGAACCGTATCTCGACCGTGATGCTGAATTTGATTACAAGATCGTCAAGGGCGACCTCTGCTATAACCTGTTCATCGAACATGGTTTTGAGTGGGGCGGGGAATGGGAAGACCGCAAGGACTACCAGCATTTTGAAATTCCCACCGACGTTATCGAAGAATGGTATCCTGACAACTGAAAAATTCAGACGAACGGAGTAAACAGATGAAAAAAGAAGAAGTCACACAGCGGAAGATCGCTTTTTCGGGAGCTGTACGTTCCGTCCAGCCACGCTCCTATGTGTGGCGGTACCGCATTGATAACCGCACCCATAAGATGACCGGCTATCATCTGTTCCTGACCGGCACGGCAGAAGGAATAATGAAAGATTTTGTCGTTGCCATCTCCGAAAAACAGCAGGAAAAATGGCATTTCCGCATCGGTGATGAGATCAAAGGCGAGGCCTGGACAAAGAAAGACGAAAAGAAAGAATATGCCGATGATTACCGGGCAGGATCGTTCAGAAAGACAGCGGAAGGCACGGTACAGGAGAATACAAGGGAACCCTGGCTGGATGAAGTGCCGGATCTTTGTACCTATGACCTGCGCGGGTGCCGGATGCTGGACAAAAGGGCATGGAAGGGCAAATGCTTTGCCTGCAAGTGGGCATGCATGGCCAATGTGGCCATTGAATACAACTTCGGCGTTTCACGGAAATACCGTTTCGAGACCTTCTGTTACGGGCCGAAGAACTGCCGGCATTACAAAATGGGGAAACCTCGGGCAGTGCCTTACATCAATAAGGAATCATCCTGGGATGACGGCGACCTGGATGACATGTGCACCTGGAATCGAAGTGATGAAGAATAGGAGGACTGTATCTATGAAAAAACCGATTGTTCCGCTGAAACTGGTCATGGATGAGGTGGAAGTGGCTGATGACTGCTGGTATGCGTATCTGGATCTGGAGAAAATGGAGGTATACCGTTTTCCGGACGGAACCTACAACAGTCCGGATGAAGAAGACATGGCAATTCTGGAACAGATTGATGAGGATAAAGAAGGCCGTTTCCTGCGCCTGCCTGACAAGTACTATATACACGAGTATGAGATCATGGAACAATTTGTCTGGAGCCTGCCGGAAGGCCGCATTCAGAACGCCCTTGCCCGGGCCATTTCCGGACGCGGCGCGTTCCGCCGCTTCAAAGATGGAATCATAAGGTA
>JAFWCP010000269.1 GCA_017536845.1 Solobacterium sp.
TCATCCAGCTGGCGGATCTGGGAAGGGAATCTGTACTGCGGTGCCAGTGCATAGTCTGCGTTGACCAGGGCATAACCGGATGCAATGATCTTCATCAGCTTGCCGGTTTTTTCTTCCCCTGCCGAAAGCGGATCCCCGGAGGATTTGTTTCCGAAGATGAAGCCGCCGCCATGAAGATAGACCACAACCGGATACTTCCTGTCTGTATTGTCCGGCAGCCAGATATCCGCATAACTGTTGGGAGCATTCTTCCCGTAACAGACATCGTTATGCAGGACCATGCCGTTTTCCATCCGGACCGTTCCCGGTTCTTTCCAGGGCTTCCATTCATTCGGCTGATGCCCTTTATATACTTTTGCGTAAATGATTTTCTGCAGCCCTCTGCAGATCATGTCGTTCATCCACCTGCTCATCTTTCCTCCTCCAGAAGGTTCATTCCGATATCTTCATGTCTGCCGGAGATGGCCTCTTTGATCCACTCCGCACAGCTGATGCCATCGATCCGGTACTCATAGAAGACCGGATCCTGCAGGAGGCAGTGCTTTGTAAGGCCCGTATTCTTCTGGCTTTTCTGCGGGCAGTCAAAGAGATAGAACTGTGCCTGCGGGATTGTTTCCTTCATTTCCTTTACAGTCTTTGCAAACCAGCTCTGAAATCTTGTGCCGCTCTCCTTTGTGAAAGTGAAGCTGCCGTTTTCGATGTAATTGATCATCCTGGATAACCCTTCATCACGGATGGAACAGGCCGCCAGGATCTTCACCCTGTCACCGCGTTCCCTGCTTAACGCCTGCAGGGCATCGCGGGTGATGTTGTCGGAATGGATTCTGCCGGCGATCTTTTCCGGGGCTTGCCAGACATTTTCTGCAATGTCATGCCATCCTTCCAGCGGGAAGAAGCCGCTGTCAATCACGCTGATGATGTTTTCACAGTCAGGATAGAGGTCCATGACATCATCGGTTAACATCGCCGCCCCGAACGCCCCGCCGGAGCAGCCGGTCACCGCCACGCATTCCGGATCAGCAATGAACTGTCTGACGGTTTCCATTGCCTTTCGGTAATTAACATAGCCATGGTGACGGCAGACCCGCTTTGATCCATCCTGTGCCGTATAAGGGAAATCGCCTGTCCCGACATGGAAATCACCGGTATCGTAAATCAGGATCAACTTTGACCAGTTCATGAAGGGATTTTCTTTTCTTTCCGCAAAGATCCCGCTGTTCAGCCTGAGATCCGTAAACAGATCCATGTGGATGGTATAGAAGCCGAGGTTCCTGTCTTTTGAATAAAGTGACGCGGGATGAGCGGCTGTGTACTCATTCCAGCTGACACCTCCTCCCATGAAGAAGATCAGAAGCCTGTTTTCACTGCCCAGCCTGAAATCCGCATAGGTCTTTTCCCCGTTGGCCGCCATGCAGCCTTCCAGAGGAATCCTTACCCACCTGTTGATTTCAGGATCTCCTTTCAGATCCGGCAGCCGTTTCTTTTTAAGATACGGCGTCAGCACTTTGAGCCATAACGGCTCTTTCTCCCAGCTGTCCAGCTTCATCTTTCACTTCCGAATCCTTCTTTGGCAGGATTGATCATGACTGAAGGCCCCTTATGCTTCGGGTCATCCTCCGCAAAGACCTGCAGCGGCCTGACGCCCGGCGCAAAAGCGCCGCCTTTCTGTTTTTTCGCATGGCTGAAGCCGGGATGTTCTGCCACGTGGATCCAGGCTTCAAGATCCTTGCGGGTAAACAGATGCAGGCTGTGGCCGGTCAGGATTGTCTCAAAGTCATATGTTTCAAGCCTGTGAAGGCTTGTGAGATATTCCGAAAGGCCCGTGGATTCCGGCAGAAACAGCCAGGTTGCCGCATTGGCGCCGTCTGAAGTGACAAGGAGCTTTTTCTCTTTGAAGTACACGGCAATACTGCCCTGTGTATGTCCCGGGATTTCAATCACCTGCGCACTCAGATTCCCCAGATCAAACACGTCCCCATCTCTTACATAGCGCCAGTTTGAGAAATGCATCCTTCCTTCATCTGTTTTTTCAGGGTGCTTCGGCACCAGGATCCGCCAGAAGAAGATTCTGTTAAGCAGTTTCAGGCTTTTCTCCATATACCGGTGAAAAGAGGGTTCATTATGCCGCTGATAGATCTGCACGTCTTTTTCATGGATGCATACCGGGACATCGAAGAAGAAGTTCCCGCCGGTATGATCGATGTGTCCGTGTGTATTGATGACGACCAGGGGCAGGTCCGTAATTTTTCTGACATATGCCTGCAGGTCGGCAAACCCGTAGGCCGTATCAATGACGCATGCCTGTTTTTTCCCGACAATGAGATAACAGGCAACACCGGAAGATGTGATTCCATACACCCCGTCCATCAGTTTCCTGCACCTGTATGTCTTTTCCAGTTTTTTCTCCATGCTTTTTCCTCCGCTTGACTTTTGCCTGATACATTTGTATCATAATATCGTGATGTGAGACAACTGTTTCATAGAAAATGAGACAGCGGAAAGGAGTTTGTATCAGATGAATCCTCAGGAAAAAAATACCTACGTAAAGCAGCAGATCACCAAAGCGCTGATCAGCCTGATGAAAAAGAAAAAAATCACTGATATCTCAATCAGTGAAATATGCGACAAGGCACAGGTCGGCCGTGCTTCCTTTTACCGGAACTATGACGCAAAAGAAGAAGTGATTGAAAAGCATACGGAACAGCTGATCATGTCATGGGCAGAAAGCATTGAGATGGATCCCAATGCGAATATCTACAATTTCTTTGCCAGCCTGTTTGAGCATTTCCAGAAAAACAGCAGTTTCTATAAAATCCTCTATCAGCAGAACATGTCATCGATGATTCTGAATGCCATCCGGAAAAAGCTGAATGTAAATGCCGATGCCGACCCGGCCGCTTTATATACCAGTGCTTTTACCGCTTACGGCGTGTTCGGATGGATCGACATCTGGTTCAGCCACGGGATGAAAGAAACACCGGAAGAGCTCAACCGCATTATTGTGAGCAACATCAACACCATGATCAAAGGAGCCAAAGCACTCGAAGAGCTTTGAAAAAAAGCTGAAGCCATATGCGGTTTCAGCTTTTGCTTTCATCTGTTCTTTTCGATATCCTGCCAGTTGGCATTATGCAGGATCTCAGCATCATCCCCAAGGAAAGCTTTTCCTGCTTCTTCATTATCCTGCAGGTGGTACAGCATCCAGGCGGTCATATAGCCGTCCGTCCTCATCAGCATTTCTTCATGTTCCGCACCGGCTGCCCTGGCTCTGATTTTCATGACGTCATCAGGAACCTGCTCATAGCTTTCGATCAGCGCCGATAACGGTGACACCCCGCCGTATTCCTTCGTCGGGTCGGCAGCGCCGTTATCATCGGATTTTCCGGTTCCGGCGGTCATGAAATACGGGATGCGGATTTTGGTGACATCGTAATGCCAGCCGAAATTGCCGGCCATGAACTGGTAGGCGGCGCTGCCGGTGAAGATGGTCTTGTACAGCTTTCCGTTTTCATATTCCGAAACAGCAGCCAGAGCACCGGCACCGCCCTGGGAATATCCGATGATGCCCATGTTTTCAAGATCCATCCGGCCATGCAGAAGATGGTCCGCCGGCAGATTCAGCACACAGTCCAGGGTCATGGACGCTGTTTCACCGGTACCGGTCTGCGGGTCTTCGTTTCCTATGACAATAAATCCCCAGGAAGCCAGTCTTTCAAAGAAAGGCTCATAGGATGCCGCAGGTGTCCCGCTGGCATTTACCGCCATGATCACCGGATACGTATCATGATTCTTTTCAAGTTCAGCAGGATACCAGAAACGGATTCTGCCGATGGATTCATTCTCTGACGGCATTTCCGTATAAGAAACTTCATATTCGCCGGTCTGGGAGTACTTCATTTCCAGCTCGGCGTCCGATCTGAACTTCTGATAATACCCTTCCGTGATTTCCGTATCCTTGCCGGATGGAAACTGCGCTTTGATATAAAAGAAGATTCCTGCGGCGGCAGCTGCCAGCAGGACAAGGATCACCAGCAATGCTTTTGTTATTTTTTTCATATTCATCCTTTCTGACGGGATGATTCTATCGTTTCCGTCAAAGCAAATCAATCATTCAGAAAAAATGAGACAATGCGGCATTCTTTGTTTCAGACGGTACCGTCATGCTTCAGACAGAACGTGTTTACCGGCATATCAGCCCTGCAGCAGGCTGACTGATCCGAACATCAGAAAAGTTCCGTCAGCATCACCACACTTTCCTTCCACTTCAATCTGATCCAGATTCCTGTTTCAGCACCTGAACGCCGCCGGGCGGTATCCTCATGCGCCTGCTCGAGGGGACCTGACTGATTGCATTCAGGCAATACTGTCTGTCCTGTACACAGCTGCTTCGATGACCTGATCGATCCATATTGTCCAGCCTGTCACCCCTTCCTGTGATCAGCGCTGATGGCAGGAGCGTGAAACTGCCGGGGATACTCATGCGGCTGTTCTTCCGGCAGGAGCTTCACACGATCTTTGATGGCTGATTACAACTCGATGATCTCCTGTTCCTATTAAGAAATGGCTTCGTATCCCGCCGTATATGACCATTTCCCGTCGGCATTCTTCTGCGCCGTACACCGGCCAAAGAAACAGGCACCTGTTCCGCTGCGCCATTTCTGCGCATCAAACGTCGTGAGTTCCGAAGCTGAATCACCGCCTTCTGTGCCAGGAAGATTCCCTGCAGCGTCTTCATTTGTCTTTATTGAGAAGAATAACCCATCTTCCCAGAAAAGGTTTTCCCTGTCGATATAACCCTGTTCAGAGAGTTCTTCCCATGTTCCCACAATGTATGGAAGATGATGCTTTGATGCAAATTCACGCATGACTGTTTCTTTTTCCGGTTTCGTCAGGTGAGAAAGTTCAGACAGATCAATGCCAATCTGAGAGATTCCGTGATTCAGGCCGGAATCAACATTCCATAAATCTTCCAGTACTTCCAGATACAGCTCGCAGACATCTGCCCGGATATCCATCATAACGCTTCCCGGGCCATCAGCACCACCGACTGCGGACTCCGGAAGGTCATCATTCAGGGCAGTATCAAAAAGTTTATGACGAATCCCGTCAATGTATGCCTTCTGGCGGTTTTCCATAGCGCCGGGGTCCTCGTCTTTTTCCCGGATCCAGTACTCTGCCATATAACTGGAAACAGGGTTCTGCCAGGGTATTATAATAACTTCATTCTCATCAATATCATACGTGGAAAGGATGGCCCTCATCTCTGCAATCGAGGCACCTTTCAGATTCATCAGTTCCTCAAACGTCTTATTCCGGTTTGTCCCGAGCATTAAGCCGCATGAATAGCTGTCCGGCGCCATCTGCCATACATAGAGCTCCAGGCCTTTAAATGTGCTCAGGTCAAAGTACTCCGGATACTTTGACCTTAATTCCTCCATGTCAGTCTCAGCCCCGCCGGTTTGGGCAGTGAAGCTGAAATCGCGCAGAAGTTCCCTGGCTGTTGAAGGGTTCGTAATCCTGTAGGTGTAAGACGGTTTTACGCCGTTATCCATCCATATTTCATCGCATCTTTCATTAAAGCTGAGCTTCAGATGTTCATTTACGGTAATTGTATAATCCCTGCTGCGTCCTTCATCTCTGCTTTTTGAAACCGGTCTGCGGCTGACTTTTATACTGCCCATTGCTGCAATGAAGCGGTTTATATCGGCAGCATCACAGACAGCTTCATGATTCAGATGCCGAACCGAAAGAGAATAGACATTGCTCAGGGCCTTATTCATGCTTACTTCGTCAATCTCCCATTCTGTAAGAGCCGATCCTGTTGGATTCGTCAGGAAGCACACACCAATCACGATGCAGGCTGCTGAAGCAGCAACGCTGATCAAGAATGCCGGCTTCCGGTAATTCAGAATGCTCCTGACCCTTTCTTTCACCCCTGTCTCGCCAAAAGCAAGCGGACAGGCGGCAATTCTCTTTCTTGGGAAGCTGCAGTCCAGAAGTGCCTGTGAATACGCGGCTATCTCGTCCTTATTCATCTCGCAGACCACCTTTTCATCACAGGCCAATTCGATATCTCTGCAAAGCAGGATATATGCGATCCAGCACAGAGGATTGAACCAGTACACAGCAAGCAGAAGATATCCCAAAGGCTTCCACCAGTGATCATGGCGCTGTAAATGGGCGGTTTCATGACGAATCACAAGGTCAAGAGTCTCTCCTGTCATTGAAGACGGCACATAGATCACCGGTCTGAACGCGCCAAGGATAAACGGTGCTTTGACTTCATCACATGCAAGAATCCGCTCTTCGACGGGCACACATACAGAGACGGTTTTCTTCAGCTTTATACAGCTGATAAGGGCATATGCCAGCATGATGACAATGCCGGCAATCCACACGATCGCCGCAATAGGGATAATGACCTGAAGCGGATTTACGCTGGCTGCCGGAGATGGCGTAAACGACTCTGCTATCACCGGGTTGATAAATTCATCCACAGCTGTGATTCCTGACTGGATGGCAGGCACCTGCTGCAGGGCAATATTTGCCGGGATCGTTTCACTGCTTGGGATGAAACTGAAAATACTGGCAAAGGAAAATGGGCAGATCAGCCGGATGGCGACCAGCCCCCACAGAAGGCACGGGATCCATTTCGGCGCTTTTTTCAGGAGCATCCTTGCCAGGATTACCGCCAGGATCAGCCAGCCTGCGGCAATGCTCATATTCACTGTTTTAAGAAAAACGGAGCTCATGATTCACCCCTCCTTCTTGAAAGCATCAATCATTTTCTGAATTTCATCAGCTTCCTCAGCCGAGATGTTTTTCCTTGAGATAAAGGATGCAATAAATGCAGGAGGAGATCCCTTATAGGAATCTTCAATGATCTGCTCGCTTTTGGCTGAATAGAATTCCTCACGGGGAACAAGAGACGTAACGATGCCGTCCTTGTTCTGAAGCAGCCCTTTTTCGCACAGCTTGCGAAGTACCGTATAGGTCGTCGGTCTTTTCCAGCTCAGTTCCTTTTCACATATTTTTGCCAGTTCGCCGGATGCGATCGGTTCATGGGCCCATACGATATCCGCAAAACGTTCCTGTATGGCGCCCAGTTCAAAGTCTTTCATAATGCCTCCTTCCGGCCTGTTTATCCGGATAAACAGCGTCTTTAGTTTATTTGGATAAACAGGCTTTGTCAAGACCTGTTCTGTGCTCACGTATAAATCCTGAAAAAGAAAACGGTGAGGATTATTCTCCGCCGCAGTCATCTTATCTTTCATCGTTGCCCTGTCTTTGCCTGTGTTTTATCTGCTGTACTTTCTTAAACTGGACGTCCATATCATCAGCCTGGCTGTTTCGCAGAAGTGCATCATCCTGTTTTCTCTTCTTCAGGCCGGTCATTTCCGGCAATAAGATGCTCATTTTCCTGATCCGGTTAACCGTTTGTGTATTGCAAGGCGAAAGGGCATTGAAAAAGCCTCATGCCGTAAGGGCACAAGGCTCCTGGTTTTACAGTGTTTTCCGGCTGTCAGCGGACAGCAAACCGGGATGATTCTCACTCTTTTTCAGTGTTCTTCTGCCGGTTATTTCAGGTAGGTTTTATTCTGAAAACAAACCTTATTGCAGCGTGTTTATAGCATTCAGGAGATCACCGGAATCATCAACGGTTATTACTGTTGAAAGGTCGCTGTAGTTGATCAATTCCCTATGGCCTTCTTCGGATGAGACAACATTTCCTGACCATTGTGTTGCCTTTATGAGCAGGGCGACATATCTGCCGTTTTCTATTGGAAACTGTTTTACGCCCACCAATCCCGGATCAAGAATCATCAGGCCGGTTTTCTCCTTCATCTCCCGGATCACAGCATCAACAAAGGACTCTCCGGGTTTCTGGAATCCCGTATTTCACTCCCACTCGATGGTTCCGGGTGGCTTGGATGTCACATCATACACCACCCGGTTGACATGCCTGACTTCATTGACTATTCTTGTGGAAATCCTTGCCAGAACGTCATACGGAATCCTGGCCCAGTCTGCCGTCATACCGTCAATGGAGGTTACGGCCCGGATCACAACGGTATAGTCGTAAGTCCTCTGGTCTCCCATGACCCCGACCGTGCGGATATCAGGCAGGCAGGTAAAGTACTGCCAGATTTCCCTGGTCAGTCCGGCCGCGGCAACCTCTTCTCTTAAAATGGCATCGCTGTTTCTGACGATGGCAAGCTTTTCTTCGCTGATTTCTCCCAGGACCCTGACGCCAAGCCCGGGCCCCGGGAACGGCTGCCGCCAGACCATCTCCTCCGGCAGGCCAAGTGCTTCTCCCAAGGCCCGGACTTCATCCTTGAACAGCCGGTTCAGCGGTTCGATCAGCCTGAAGTCCATATCCTTGGGCAGGCCGCCGACATTGTGGTGTGACTTGATCGTCTGGGCTGTCTTTGTGCCGGATTCAATGACATCGGTATACAGCGTTCCCTGGGCAAGCCATCTGATATCCACGCCGTCCAGCAGCCTTGCCACCTCATCACGGAAGGTATAGACAAATTCCGCACCGATGATCTTGCGCTTTTCTTCCGGGTCGGATACACCCTTCAGTTTTTCCAGAAACCGCTTTGAGGCATCAATCCGGATGAGGTTGAGGTCCATTTTGCCGGCAAATGTTTCCATGACGCTTTCCGCTTCCCCCTTGCGTAAGAGGCCATGGTCGATGAACATGCAGTACAGGTTCTTCCCGATGGCCCGATGCAGAAGGGCTGCGGCAACGGAGGAATCCACCCCGCCCGATAAACCCAGCAGCACCTTGTCATCCCCGACCGTCTGCCGGATGTTTTCAACCTGCTGCTCGATATAGTCCTGCATGGACCAGTCCGCCTTTGCCTGGCAGATTTCAAAGACGAAGTTCCTTAGCATTTCCAGGCCGTATTCGCTGTTGCGCACCTCCGGGTGGAACTGCACGGTATAGATCTTCCTTTCGACGTTTTGGCTTGCCGCATAGGGGCAGGTATCGCTGGAGGCAATGGCTTCAAACCCTGCCGGCAGCACCTCCACCTGGTCGCCATGGCTCATCCAGACGGTCTGTTTTTCCGGCAGGCCCTTGAATAGCAGCGAGTCCCTGACTGTAATCTCCGCCTTGCCGTATTCCTTTGTCGTTCCCGGCGCTACCTTGCCGCCAAGCATTTCCGCGCTCATCTGCATGCCATAACAGATGCCCAGCAGCGGCAGGCCGGCCTCAAAAACAGCCGGGTCGCATTTCGGGGCGTTTTCGGCATAGACGCTGTTGGGCCCGCCGGAAAAGATGATGCCTTTCACATTGCCCATGGCCTGGATTTCGGCCATGGTTGTTTCATTGGGCAGCAGTTCGCTGTAGACGCCGAATTCTCTGATCCTGCGGGCAATCAGCTGGTTGTACTGGCTGCCGAAATCAAGGACGATGATCTTATCTGCCATACTGGTTTTCCTCCTTCTTTTCTCTTTCCAGAGCGGCTTTGATCAGGCCGGCGAACAGCGGGTGGGCATGGTCCGGCCGGGATTTGAATTCCGGGTGGTACTGGACACCGACGAAGAAATCGCAGTTCCTGTTTTCCACTGCTTCCGCCAGCAGCCCGTCCGGGCTGGTGCCGGCAATGGCCAGGCCGTTTTCTTCGCATTCTTCCCGGTATGCATTGTTGAATTCATAGCGGTGGCGGTGGCGTTCGCTGATCTGCTTCTGCCCATAGAGTTCATAAAGCAGTGTGCCTTCTTTCAGCACGCAGGGATATGCGCCTGAACGCATCGTGCCGCCTTTGTCGATGTCATCGTTCTGCCCTTCCATAAAGTCGATGACCTTATGCAGGCTCTGTTCGTTGAATTCCCTCGAATCAGCATCTGCATAGCCTAAGACATTCCGGGCAAATTCAATCACGCTGATCTGCATGCCCAGGCACAGGCCAAGATACGGGATGTTGTTTTCCCGGGCGTACCTGGCCGTTAAGACCATGCCTTCAATGCCCCGGCCGCCAAAGCCGCCCGGCACCACGATGCCGCCAACCCCGGCAAAGGCTTCTTTGATATTATCTTCCTTCAGGTCTTCGGTTTCCACCCAGCGGATTTTCACACGGGTGCCGTTTTCATAGCCGCCGTGCTTCAGGCTTTCAATGACGGAAAGATAGGCGTCATGCAGTTCCACATACTTGCCGGCCAGGGCGATTTCCACCTCTTTGTCACAGGCATGGATGCGCTCTGCCATGGCCTGCCAGGCGGAAAGGTCAATGGTGCCTTCTTCCATATGCAGCTCTCGTAATACAAGGGCGGAGAGGTTCTGGCTTTCCAGCATGAGCGGCGCTTCGTAGAGGTCTTCCACGGTCCTGTCTTCAATCACGCATTCGGGCCTGACATTGCAGAAAAGGGCAATCTTCCTTTTTACGCTTTCCGGCATATGGCCTTCACAGCGGGCAATGATCAGGTTCGGCCGTACCCCTTCCCCCTGCAGCTGCCTGACCGAATGCTGGGTGGGCTTGGACTTGTATTCATCAGAGCCGGAGATGCAGGGCACCAGGGTGACATGGAGGAAGCAGCAGTCTTCCGGATGTTCCAGATAGACCTGGCGGATGGCTTCGATGAACGGCTGGCTTTCAATATCGCCGATGGTGCCGCCGATTTCGCAGATGACGATATCAGCCTTTGCCCTTTCCCCGACATTGTACAGGAAGGTCTGGATCTCGCCGGTGATATGGGGGATGATCTGCACCGTTTCGCCAAGGTATTCCCCCCTCCTCTCCTTGCGCAGCACATTCCAGTACACCCTTCCGGTCGTCAGGTTGGAATAGCGGTTGAGGTCTTCATCGATGAAGCGTTCATAGTGGCCAAGGTCAAGGTCTGTTTCGGCCCCGTCATCGGTAACGAACACTTCCCCATGCTGGTAAGGGGACATCGTGCCCGGGTCCACATTGATATACGGATCCATCTTCTGCGAGATCACGCGCAGGCCTCTCTGCATCAGCAGCCGCCCCAATGAGGCCGCAACGATGCCCTTGCCAAGGCCGGACACCACGCCGCCTGTTACAAATACGAATTTCATACTCATCTCCTTTCAAAAATACAAAAAGAGGGCAATAAATCCAACTGCACTGAATGCAGTTTTTTTTATCGCCCTCTTGGACAGCAGAATTATAGTACTCTGCCTGCCTGGATGCAATGATTTTTTTTACTCAAACAGCTGCGGGAGGATGGATTCGAAATCTTCTTCCGCCACATAGCCCGGCACATAGCCCAGGAATTCCCCGTCAGCCTTGACAAAGTAGGTCGTCGGATAGCCGCTCACCTTATACAGGGAGGTCACCTGCAGGGAGGTATCATAGACGATATCCATCGTATATCCCTTGTCCTGCATATAGGCTTCCACTTCCTCCATGCTTCCTTCGCCGTTGACGTGCGGGGCGGCAACCAGCAGGATGGCAATGTCATCACGGGTTTCATGAAGCTGCTGCAGGTAGGGAAGCTCTTCGTTGCAGTAATAGCACCAGGTGCCGAAGAAATTCACGACAACCGGTTTCCCTTTATAGTCGGACAATGTCACCTTCGTGCCGTCCGCCTTTTTCAGGGTAAAGTCATACGGGTCTTCTTCACCCAGCACCGTTTCGGCTTCCGGCTGGGCCGTCAGCACCTGGAAGGTGGCATGAGCCTGGGTCAGCAGGTAGCCGCCCATGACCAGGATGACGACAGCGCTGATGATGCCGGTGTACCTGACAACGCCACGGTATTTCTTCAGCCCGTTCAGCACGGTGCCGGTAAAGAAGCCCAGCAGCAGGAAGATGCAGACAAAGCCAAGAGCGTAGGAAATGATATACAGCCATCCTTCCTGGCTCTGCGCCGCTAACAGGATCGCCTGCGCCAGCATCGGCCCGACGCAGGGGCTCCAGGCAAAGGAGA
>JAFWCP010000270.1 GCA_017536845.1 Solobacterium sp.
TATGGACTACGACCAGATTCGGACATTTCTGACCATTGCGTCATACCGCAATATCACGGCAGCCGCCAACCACCTGTATTTATCCCAGTCCACGGTGTCCAACCGCGTCATCGCGCTGGAAGAAGAGCTGGGCGTCAGGCTTTTCATCCGCAACAAAGGCCAGCGCAACCTTGAACTGACTTCCCATGGCAATGCCTTCATCGCCATTGCCGAACAATGGGCTTCGCTTTACAAGGACACCCAGGCATTAAAAAATACGGCCGATGTCCATCCGCTGACCATCGCCGCTGTAGATGCTGTCAACACATATACCTTTACCGGCCTGTACAATGAAATCATCGACGATCTGCCCAGCCTGAAACTGCGGATCCAGACCCACCATTCCAACGAAATCCACGGCCTGGTGGAAAACCGCAGTGCCGACATCGGCTTTGTCTTCAGCCGTATCCAGTATCCCAGCATCATCTCCCGGCCGGTATTCCGGGAACTGATGTACCTGGTCTGCCAGAAAGACAGCCGGTATTACAACGGCATGCCGTGTGAGGAGCTGGCCATGGAGGATGAAGTCTATCTGAACTGGGGGCCTGACCATGAACAGTGGCATCACCAGTACTGGAGCGATGAACACTATCCTCTGATCACCGTCAACACCGGCAACATGCTGCAGCACTGCCTGCATAAAAAAGACCGCTGGGCCATTGCGCCGATGTCGGTCATCCAGGCCATCAAGGGGGATGACCTGGTGTACTACACGTTAAAAGATTCACCGCCGCCGCGGATCTGTTATGAGCTGACCAGCCGCTATCCGGCCGTTGCCCACATGGAAGGAATTGACCTTTTCAACCGGCATATGTCTGACTACATCCGCCGCAATGCCTTTATCTGTGAGTTTGAAGACTGGATGCTGGAGAAATGACAGCGACGGATCCCATAACGGGATCCGTCGTTTTTCTATCTGTGAATGCGTTTTGCGGAAGAAGAAACCGCATTGCCGGGACAGACCAGCAGGCACAGATGGCAGCCCACGCACCTGCGTCCGTCCAGAACCGGTTTTCGGTCTTTGCCCATGCGGATGGCCTGGTGGCCGCCATCCGAGCACGAGATCACGCAGCGGCCGCAGCCGATGCACTTTTCCTTATCAAAGACCGGAAACAGCACGGTATCTCTTTCCAGGGCGTCGGTCGTCATGCTTAAGCTGTCAAGGCCGGACCCTATGGCTTCCCTGACATTGGCATAGCCCTTTTCCGCCAGGTACAGGTTCATCCCTTCTTTCAGATCATTGATGATCCGATAGCCATACTGCATCACCGCGGTTGTGACCTGGACGCTGGAAGCACCCAGCAGGATGAATTCCATGGCTTCGCGCCATGTTTCCACCCCACCCATGCCGGAGATGTGCATCCCCTGCAGGGTGGGATTCTGGCCCAGTTCGGCCACAAAGCGCAGGGCAATGGGTTTGACGGCATTGCCGCTGTAGCCGCCCACTGCCGAGCGGCCGTGAACAGACGGGGAAGAGATGTAGGTATGCAGGTTGACATCGGTGACGGATTTGATCGTGTTGATGGCTGAAATGCCGTCAGCCCCGCCCCGCAGGGCAGCTTCCGCCGCCGGGCTCATGGCAGCGACATTGGGCGTCAGCTTGGTCAGCACGGGTATCGAGCAGCCGCGTTTTGCGGCAGCGGTAAAGCGTTCCACCAGTTCCGGCACCTGGCCGATGTCAGAACCCAGCCCCCCTTCCATCATATTCGGGCAGGAGAAATTCAGCTCAACGGCATCGGCGCCGTTTTCTTCACACAGCCTTGCCAGCGTGCCCCACTCTTCTTCGTCCCGTCCCATGATCGAAGCCAGGATGAATTTCTTCGGGTAGTTCTCCTTCAGCTTCCGGAAGACGGCCATGTTCTCAGCCACGCTGTGGTCGGAAAGCTGTTCGATATTCTTAAAGCCGATGATGGTGCCGTCTCCGCCTTTAAGAGCGGAAAAGCGCGGTGAAGCTTCATGGATATCCAGCGAGCAGATCGTCTTGAAGCAGATGCCGGCCCAGCCGGCTTCAAACGCCCTGGCGCACATGTCATAGGTGCTGGCCACGACGGAGGAAGAAAGCAGGAACGGGTTTTCCAGCTCCTTGCCGCAGATGTCACAGCGCAGCCTTTCCTCATCCGTGGGAAGCGGTGTTTCCGCCTGCGGCTTCACCGTATCATGCAGTTTTGTGATCAGCTGTCTGATTTCCACTTTTCCAGGCCGTACACAGGCCTTTTCACAAGGAGCGTCACAGCCCCGGCATGCATTTTCATCAGGAAGCTTCAAGGCCGCTCCCTGTTCGTTTTCAAACCAGATGCTGCATAGAAGGTCAGATGGCTGCAGTGACGGACAGGCCTTGGAACATGGCGCATCCAGGCAGAGCGCACAACCGGTCATTTCCGTTCTTCTGATCAGCGGTTCGTTCTGTATCATTGTGTGTCCTCCCGGACCGGGCGGCTTCATTCCGCCTGGTCAATATAGTAATAAATGTATCGGTCAGCCAGCTCATCCATCCTTCCGGAGACGACCTGGGCATGCAGGAACAGGTTCACATAGGCAAGCAGGTCCTCACTGCCTCTGGGCATCAGGAAGCCAAGCTGGCCGCTGGTGAACGGCTTGTAGATCAGCGGGGCTGCCAGCCGGCTGTCCTGGCCGACATAATAGGCAGCTTCCATGATCTCCGTGATCATGACATCTGCCTCCCCTTCGGCAATCTTTGCCGGGATGTCCTGGTTGACATCGTGGATGATCAAAGCGGCATCGGGCAGATTCTCTTCTGCGAACTTTTCATTCAGGCCGCCGGGATTGACCATCACCCTGACTTCCGGCCGGTTCAGATCTTCCAGGCTCCTGTATCTGTCCGCGTCCTCCCGGCGCACCAGGATGGTCTTGCCGTTGGCCAGATACCCGTCGCTCATCAGCGCCTGTTCCTTTCTTGCGTCGGTGACGGTGATGCCGCAGACAGCCAGGTCGAACTTCCCGGCCAGGGTATCTTCCATTAACGTCGGCCAGCTGGTCGGCACATATTCCAGCCTGACGCCAAGGGTTTCGGCAAGATCTTCCGCCAGGGCGGCGTCAAAGCCGACATATTCCCCGGATGCCGGGTCCAGATAAGACATCGGGTTGTAGTCGCCGGTGGTTCCCACCAGCAGTGTTCCCCTCTGCATGACGGCTTCGAGGCCGGTTTTCACGGACGGTTTCCATTTCTCTGCCAGTTCCGGGTCAATGGTTTCAAGCGGGGCAATCACCACCGTGCAGTCTTCTTTCACTTGTTTCATCACCGTAAGCATCTGATCCCTGGGAATGGCAACACAGCCGCCGGTCTGCGGTTTCATGGCACCGAAGCAATGCAGGAAGATGGCAGAGCCAAGGCCTGGCGTGCCTTCTTCGTTATAACTGATGTTCAGGCCGTATTGATATTCATATGCATAGTCCGCCAGGTGCTCGCTGTCATCCAGGTTCAGATCAGGATACTCCTTCAGGCTGACCATCTGGTTGTAGTGATAGCCTTCTCTGACATCGCCTGACCAGTAATCATCTTCCGTAACCTGGTGATAGCTTCTGGCACAGCCGGGGTCTTCCGCAATGCCGAAGGCTTCCGTAAACCGGAAGGTGCCGACCGGTGTTTTCCCGTCACCCTCCTTTTCCTTCCCCAGCCCGTTTTTCCCGATGAAGCCGGGCGTTGACATGATTTCCTGCCAGCCATCGGCAGTCTTTTCATGCATGGAAATGTATGCCGTTGTCGGGCCGACCCCGGCCACGACAAACAGTTGGGAAGCTTTTTCCGCTTCCGGCAGCTTTGCCACCCAGGCCGGGGAAGCAGTTCTTCCTGCCGGTGCTTCCTCACTCATCGCTGCGCCGGCTTCCGGATTGTGGCAGCCGGCCATGACAAGCACGGCTGCCAGCAGGATCTTTCTTACATTCATTTTCTTTTCCCTCCATGACTGATTTCCTGATTCAGAGCATTTCAAAGATCAACAGTGCACCGATCAGGTTGATGGCGGTGTTGGCAGCCGCATGGGGCAGCCAGGAGCCGATGATGCTTCGTTCCGACAGCCATTGCAGGAACAGGCCGACACCCGCCAGGCCGATGATGCATAACGCAAAGACAAGGGGATTGAACCAGGTGGCGACAATCCCGATATGGTATACGGCAAACAGGAAGGCACTGACCAGAGCTCCTGTTTTCCGATCCATCATGAGCTGAAAGACAAAGCCGCGGAAGAACGCTTCCTCAAGAAACGAGTTGACGACAATGATATAGGCAAAGACAAACAGACAGTTTTCCCGGGTAAGTTTTTCCTTAGCCATCAGGGAACTGCGGATTGCCGGCAGGTCAAGCTGGTTTTTCAGAAGGGCAAAGGCTGCAAAGATGCCGAGAAAACACACCGCTGCGGCAATGGCCGGCCGTTTCATCTCCTTTGTCCTGTGCAGGCGGATAACATCCTCTAGCTTTCGATGGCTGATCAAGGCATACAATACGACTGTCCCCATCCAGCAGCCTGCCTTGACAAGGCTTTTAACAGCATAGGAGGGTCTGATCACCTCTTCCGTAGCGGCCACAATGACACAGGCACATACTGCCAGGGCCAGGCCTGCCGCCTCATTGCGCTTCACAGCCGCCTCCCTGCCATACCATATTCCATATTCTTTATATTCATATCTTTCTTTCCCGGATCACTCCGTCTTCAGATTCAAGTATACACGATTTTGCGGCTGAAAAAGAGGCTCTGAATCAGAAATTCACGATGAACCTGCCGAAAACATGGAAAAGACAGAAAGCGGCCCGGAGGTTTCCCCCCGGACCGCAAATCATTGAGGATAAGCTATGATCTTGTTTCCTCTTATTTCATGATGCCGGTAAGCTCATCGAATGTGTATGTCTTGCCGTTGATAACGTGAGTGCCCTTAAGCATTGCGCCGGTGATCAGGTCATAGTAGTATACGCCGTTGTCGTTTGCATACCAGCCCTTGACCATCTGCCCGTACTTGTCATAACGCACCCACTTGCCTTCCGGGTTCGCGCCTGTTTCAAGGTCTTCCTGCATGATGTAAGGCATCCAGACTTCCTTGTCCACTGCTGCCGCGCCGCCATAGCACGCATCCAGCCAGTACCACGCGTCA
>JAFWCP010000271.1 GCA_017536845.1 Solobacterium sp.
GTTTTCCGGCAGGTAGTAAGCGGAAGTAATGCCCTTGGAGAACGGCGTGGTCTTGACCCGTACGCTGATCGGATAGACCTCGTTGCCGTAGTAGTCATAGATGCCGTGCATGCTGCTGGAAGTGACGACGACCACGTCCGGCCGATAGCCGGCAGAGATCCATTCCACCGGATAGCCGACCGCTTCCGGTTCGGAAAGCACGGTCTGCGAACGCCCGTCAGCGCTGTTGAAGTAATACATATCACTTCTGAGCCCTTCCAGGGGCTTGACGCTGCTGAATTTCAGCGTCGGCTCGACCTGCCAGACGGTTTCTTTGACTTCCGGCTCTTCCGAAACAACGGAAGAAACCGAAGATTCTTTTTTCGAACATCCGGCCAGCAGAAGCACTGCCACAACGGCAATGCTAGTTCTTCTTATTCCTGTTCTTTTCATAACTGAGAGCCTGTTCCAGCTTTTTCTTTTCAATATCCTGCTGCCTTCTGGCGGCATTCTTTTCTTCTTCCTTCAGCCTGTTGGCTTCCTGCTGTTCACGGTATTCTTCACCGATCTCATGGGCCTTTTTCTCCGTGGCTGCGAAGATGTCGACGCTCTGCACATAAGCCGCAATGATGCCGGCCATGATGACGGCATAGCGCCAGTTATCAGACGCAAAGACCAGTACGATGGCCGCGACGACGACAACAGAGCAGATGATGACGCCGATAGTCCGGCTGCCGTTCTTGCCGGCCAGCAGGCCGAAGACGATCAGGCCTGCCGCCCATGTCCCTATCAGCATCGCAAATGTCATGAAATATCCCATAAAACCTCCTGCAGACAGTGAAGATTATACATCATATCACGCAAAAGTGTGACAAAGCCCGGGCAATCCCGTCCTCATCCACCGATGAGGTGACATAGTCGGCTGCCGCCTTGACGCGCTCTTCGGCATTTCCCATGGCCACGCCGATGCCGCACGCCTGCAACATGGTGATGTCATTGCCGCCGTCGCCGAACGCCATGCATTCGCTGATATCGATGTTTTCCCTTTTCAGGACTTCCCGGATGCCTTCCGGCTTGCCCCCGTCAGATGGGATCATGTCCGCAAAGGAGGAAATCCAGCGGGCGCTCTTCATGCCCGGGGCATGGGCCAGAAATTCCGCATCCCTGTCTTCTGAGACATACGGGCAGATCTGGTAGATGTCATGTTCCAGCATTCTTTCCGCCGGCTCAACCGGCGGCATCTGGTCTTCCTTGCCCAGTGATTTGTAATAGGCATACATGCCCGGGTTGAAGCGCAGTTCGTACATATAGTCCAGTTCATACACGGATACCGGATAGTCAACGGTTTTAAGATACGGCACCAGCACTTCCAGCGTCTTCCCGGCAATGGGCCGATGAAAGAAAAGTTCCTTCTTTGCGTTCATGCAGTACTGGCCGTTGAGCAGGATGTAGCCGTCAAAGGGAATGTCGTGAAATTCCGGACAAAGCAGCTTCAGCTGTCCCGGCGGGCGGCCGGAAGCGATATACAGACGGATGCCTTTTGCATGGCATTGTTCCAGCGCCGCCAGCGTGGAGTCTGGGATATGGCGGGTGCTGAAGCTGATCAGGGTGCCGTCAATGTCAAAAAACAGTGCTTTCATCTTTCCTCCTTAAAGCAGAACCCCTGCCCTTCTCTGATACAGTGGGCGGCATCAAAGCCGCATATCTCCTGGATGTCTTCGACCTGGTTTACGGCCAGCCACCTCAGCATCTCGCCCCGTTTTGTCTTGGCATAGGTGGAAGGCGATGTCTCCTTGCCGTTGGTGCTTTTCACAAAGCGGATGCTGAGCATTTCATGGTGCACAATGGCGGAAAACTCTTTTGAGGCAAGGTTGATGATCACTTCATCCCTGAGCGCTTCATTGACTTCCTTTTCCCAGTACGCATACAGCCTGCCCAATTCCGGCACCGTGCTGCCCATTTCCAGCCGCACGGCCCGTACGCCTTCATCTGCCCTTAAACAGCCATAGAAGCCGGACAGGATGACAAGGTGCTCGTTGAGATACGCCATGGCGTTCCGGTCAAGGGTGGAAACATCAAGATGCCTGAACACCTGGCCCTGATAGGCAAGGACGGCCGGGGTCAGGTCTTTCTGAAGGTCCATCTTCTTCAGCCGTTCGATATTCTCATCGCATAAGGCGTCTGAGCACTTCCACATCCTTTTCAGCTGCTCCCGGTCCAGGGAAAGCAGGTGTTCCAGAAGCTTTTCGCTTTTTGCGTGATACGCCGGCAGGCGGCAGGCAGCGGGGGCTTCCCGCATGGTCTTGGCATCGGACAGGATGATCTTCACAGCAGCTCCAGCATCTGCTGCGGGTTGTCCGCAGCCTTGACCTTGCCTTTGGCGGCAGTGATGATGCCGTTTTCATCGATCAGATAGGTTGTCCGTTCAATGCCCATATATGTCTTTCCGTAATTCTTCTTTTCCTTCCAGGCATCATAGGCCTGGATGACGGATGTATCCTCATCCGCAAGCAGGGTGAAGGGAAGTTCGTGGTTCTGTTCAAACTTCTTGTGGGATTTCACCGAATCTTTGGAAACGCCAAGGACAACGGCGCCCTTTTCGCGGATTTCGGGATAGCGGTCACGGAAGCCGCAGGCCTGCTTCGTGCAGCCGGCCGTGTTGTCTTTGGGATAAAAATACAGGATCACCTTCTGACCCTGGTAGTCTGAAAGAGAATGCATTTCGCCGTTCTGGTCCGGCAGCGTAAAGGCCGGTGCCTTTGTTCCGATTGTTAACATTTCATAAACCTCCGGATTCATTCTAACTCAATTCACAATTATTTGATATAATGCTTGGCATGTTTACGAAACAGAAGCGTTATGTCAGGATCATCGGGATCCTGCTGTCTATTGCCCTGCTCTGCCTGGGTTCGCAGTATGCAGACGGCTGCCTGGCCCGGGAAAACTTCGGCCAGGGCCTGCTTGCCTTAACCGGCCTGGCGGGGGTATGCATCTTCTTCCTGAGCTGGTGGAAGATCAATCTGCCGCCGAAAAAATGGGTGCAGAAGCTGGCCGGCCTGTTCTGCATCGCCCTTTCCTCGCTGGCCTGCTTTGCGGCGGTGGAAATCCTCAATACCAACCTTATCACGGAAATCAACTATGCCGGCAATGCCGCCTTGAATTACCTCTGCTTTGTCATCTTCCATATTGCCGTATACGGGATCACGGCCAATGTCGGTGTGACGGTAGGCATCATGGATATCGCATCCTTCCTGTTTGGCATGGTGAGCATGTACTGCAAGAAGTACAAGGGTTCACCGCTGCTGCCGTGGGACTTTCTCTCCATCCGCACCGCCGCCAACGTGGCGGGGTCGTTTACCTATGAAATCGACTATACCGTCGTCTTTGCGGCGATGATCCTGGTATGCATGATCCTGCTGGCCACCTGGCTGCCAAAAACAAAACGTGACAGGCTGACAACCGCAGCCCAGGTCAGCTCCCTGCTGTTTTTCGGGGCTGTCTTCCACATCTTCTACAATACCGGCTTCGTCCATGAAGTACTGGCAGCAGCGCCGGACTTCTTCAACCAGACCAGGGGCTATGAAAGCAACGGCGCCATTGCCGAGTTCATGCTGAATACGCGCTATCTGAGCTTGCGGGCACCGAAAGGCTATAGCGCCGAAGGACTGCAGGAGGACATCTATGCCATCCTTGACAATGAGGAAATCAGCACGATCACGGAAACGGCCCTCAATCAGAAGCCGGGGGATCCCGGGGAAACGCCGGACATCATCGTGATCATGAATGAATCCTATTCCGACCTTTCCGTCTGCGGGGAGTTTGAAACCAATATCCCTTACATGCGGTTCGTCAACGAGCTGCGGGACAGGGAGAATGTCATTGAAGGCAATGCCTATGTCTCCACCATCGGCACCGGCACTTCGAATACCGAGTTTGAATTCCTGACCGGCAACTCCATGGGCTTCCTGCCTTCCGGCTCCAACGCCTACCAGCTGTATGTCGACCACGAACAGCCTTCTCTTGTTTCCACCCTGAAGGACCAGGATTTCTCCGCCATTGCCTTCCATCCGTATTATTCCTCTTCCTGGAACCGGCCGGCCGTCTATGAATTCATGGGCTTTGAGGATTTCATCACCCAGGAAAGGCTTTACAACAAGCAGATCATCCGCCGCTTCATCTCGGATGCCTACGACTTTAATTATATAAGAAAGAAATACGAAGCAAGGGATGAGGAAAAACCGTTCTTCGTCTTCAACATCACGATGCAGAACCACTCCAGCTATGAGCAGGTCTATGACAGCTATGAGCAGGAAGTGTGGGTCACTTCCTGTGAAAAGGAATACCCTCAGACCAACCAGTACCTGTCGCTGATCAAGACGACCGATGATGCCTTTGAGGACCTGGTCAATTACTTCATGAAGGCAAAGCGGCCGGTCATCCTCCTCATGTTCGGCGACCACCAGCCGTTTATCGAAGGCGGCTTCTACCAGGAAGTCATGGGTGAATCGCTCAGCCGGATGTCGGATGAAACCGCCCAGAAGCGTTTCATCACCCGCTTCATCATGTGCGCCAACTATGACATCCCGGAA
>JAFWCP010000272.1 GCA_017536845.1 Solobacterium sp.
GGTTTCGACCAGGCTTTCATCCGCAAACAGGCCTTCAGTATTGGCCCTGCGGCCAACCGATACGAGCACCATGTCGCCGGATGCTTCCTGTTCTTTCCCTTTGAGCTCATAATGGCATACCGTCTTTTCCTGTTTTGTGATTTCCTTAACGGCAGCCCCGGTGATGACCTTCACACCCTTTTTCTTCAGGATCTGAGCAAGGTTCCTGCCGATGTCCTTATCCATGTTGGCAAGCAGGTTCGGCAATGCTTCCAGAATGGTGACTTCCGTGCCCATGGCACTGAAGATCGAAGCGATTTCGACGCCGATGACGCCGGACGCACTTCATGTGAAGGAATCTATGCGGCCGGGGACGTCGTCTCCCGCAGCATCATGCTGGCGCATGCGGCAGGTGCCCAGGCCGAAAACGCCGTTGCCGCCATCCTGAAGCAGCAGCCGCAGAAAAACGCGAAGCTGATTCCCGCCTGTGTGTATACCGATCCGGAAATTGCCGTGGTCGGCATGACTGAAGAGCAGGCAAAAGAACAGGGATACAAGGCCGTCAAGGCGGCCATGCATGCCAATCCAAGATGCCTGATCCAGGATGCGGAAAGAAGCTTCATGAAAATCGTCTTTGACGATGAAACAAAGAAGGTGCTCGGTGCCCACCTGATGTGCGACAGGGCATCGGACATGATCATGGAATTCGTCACGGCCATCAACCAGGGCATGACCGTTGAAGAGATGTTCAATGCGGTGCGTCCTCACCCTTCCTTTACGGAAGCGGCGGATGACGTTTTCCGCAAGGCACTGGCATAAGAAGAAAAGGGAAGGTCCGGCTCAGGATCTTCCCTTCTATATCAGGAGGCATCATGATACAGACATGCACGATCGTCACAACGGAATGCACCGACCCATACCATAACCTGGCCCTGGAAGAGCTGCTTCTGAAAAGCGTCAGGGAAGAGGAAATCATCCTGTACCTGTGGCAGAACAGCCATACCATCGTCATCGGCCGCAACCAGAATGTCTGGCAGGAATGCAATGTTGAATTGTTTCAGAAAGACAATGGCCGCATTGCCCGCCGCCTTTCCGGCGGAGGAGCGGTCTATCATGATCTGGGCAATCAGAATTTCACCTTTCTTGCCGGAAAGAAAAATTACAGCCTCGACCGCCAGTTTGCGGTCATCCAGAAGGCGGTGGATTCCTTTGGCCTGAACACCGTACGTTCCGGCCGCAATGACCTGACCGTTGACGGCAGGAAGTTTTCCGGCAATGCCTTTTACTCGGACGGGCACGTGAAGTACCATCACGGCACCCTGCTGGTCAATGCCGACATGGGCAGGCTGGGGAAATACCTGACCCCGTCAAAAGAGAAACTGGCCGCCAAGGGCGTGGCCAGCGTGGAAGCAAGGGTTGTCAACCTGGCTGCTCTGAACCCGGCCATCACCCCCGGGACCATCTGTCATGCTTTGACAAGGGCAATGGCAGAGGAATACGGCGTACCGGTCATAACGGCAAAGGAGCAGGACTATGATCAGCAGGCTTTTGAACAGCTGCGGCAGAAATATGCGTCGGATGCCTGGCTGTATGACAGGCTGAAAGACTTTGATGTCAAAACCGAAATCCGGACTGGGAAAGGCCTGTACACCCTGTATCTTGAAGTCACGGAAGGCATCATCAAAGATGTCCGCATCCATACCGACCGCATGAATCCGGAAGGCATCCAGGAAGCGGAACAGTCCCTGCTGGGACTTCGGTATGTCAGGGCAGCAGTGGAACAGGCCCTGCTGGCCAATGAAGCGGCCTATCCCGGGGAATCAGACTGACAGGCCATCAACAAACACCTGCGGCAAAGAAGCCGCAGGTGTTTTTTCTGCCAATGGCGTGTTTCAGCTGCAGAGTTCCATCCTATGTAAGACAGCCGCGGATGAAGTAGCAGGCCTTCAGGCCGTCGGCGTCGCATTCATTGTTGAAAAGATAAATCCATGACCAGTGGCCGGAACAGCGCACCGGTTTGCCGTCCTTGTCTTTGTACAGGCCGCTGGTATCTTCCACGTGTTCAGTCACAGATGCATGGATGTTTTCGGCCCCGGCCTTCTTCAGCCTTGCCAGGGTGGGAATTTCGTGTTCCTCAGGAATGACGGCAGGATCATCTTTGGAATAGACAAAATACATCGGCAGATCTTTCAGTGTCTTGATGTCGTCATCGTTGATGTACTTATCTTTCAATGCCTCGCAGACAGGCACATATCCGTCCGCAATATCCAGGCTGTTGATTCCCAGCAGCATCGTCATGTAGCTGCCGTTGGAACAGCCGGCAATGACGGTCTTCCTGATCTTATGGGTGTCCTGATAATGACGGATCATCTCCGTCAGAGCAGCCGTATAGAAAGAGTGTGCATCGGCTTCAATCCGGCCGCCGTTCGAACTGGAACCGGTGCCGTCACCGTCCATCCAGCAGGTCGGGCATTGCGGGACAAATACATATGCGCCTTTGACATATTCCTGGAACGTTTCTGATGCAAAGGAAGTCACCTTGTTGGCCAGGACAGTGACGGAAGGGTCGGTATGGTCAACCACGCCTTCACCGATGCCGTGCAGCCAGACGATAAGCCGGTCGGTTTCTTCGGCAGGAATGTATTCGGCATATTTCATGGCCAGATGGCCGGCCGAGGTGAATTCGCCATAGCGGAAGACATCGGCGTCGGTCCTGTGGCCCGTGCATACCGCCGCGAGTTCTTCACCCTTGACGGTAAAGACAAGCGTATACGGGTCACACCACGTGTTGAAGAATGTTTTCATGTTGAAAAGAAGGGGAGAGCCCTCATGCGGGGCGGCGTTGAGGGTCAGGACATACACCCTGCCTTCTTCGTCCGCCTGGCTGACAGCCAGGAACTTTCTTGCTATTCTGCAATATCAACCGGGAATTCCGGTGCTTTGGAATCATCTTTCGCCTGCTTGATTTCCTTCACGGCAAAGTTTTCTTTTACCAGTCCCGGATATGGCACCGCAAAACAGAGCCTGACATCCGTGACGCAGCAGCCCCAGTCAAAGCCGCGGATTGTCATTTCATACGTACATTGTTTCAACTTAAAATCTCCTGTCTCTTTTGAACCTCTTACCATATATCCACAGGCGCTGTGATGTTTTTCAGGTTCATGGAAGGCTGTTTCGGCAGGAAAACAATGAAACAGGCAGGAATGCCTCTGCCTGTTGGTTCCATAATGCTTATTCCCCGGCGGAAAGCAGGATGTTTTCTGCCTGCCGGATGCCGTCCACCGCACTGGAGACAATGCCGCCGGCATAGCCGGCCCCTTCACCGCAGGGATAGACGCCGGCCACAGAAAGGCTGACGCCGTTATCATCACGGGGAATGCGGATCGGCGAAGACGAGCGTGTCTCACAGCCGATCATGATGCCTTTTTCCACAAAGCCGGGGATTTTCCGGTCAAAGGCCGGGAAGGCTTCCAGCAGGGCGCTGACAATGTCTTCCGCAAACAGCTGCCTCATGTCTTCACTGGCAGCACCGCGGGGGAAGGAGGGTGCGATGACAAAATCATCGGATACCTGGTTCTTCAGGAAATCGCGGATGTTCTGCGCCGGGGCTGCATAGCCGCGGCGATAGAAGCGTTTTTCTATGGCGCTCTGGTATGAGAAGCCATCCAGCGGCTGACCGTGATCAAAATCATGCTTATGCACCTGGACAAGGATGGCCGCATTGGCATTTCTGCCGTTTCGGGCCGCGTAGCTCATGCCGTTGACGGCCAGGGTTTCCGCTTCGGCCGGGGCGGGAATGACCATGCCGCCGGGGCACATGCAGAAGGAATAGACGCCGCGCCCGTTTACGGCAGTGTGGCTGAGCCGGTAGGACGCAGCTCC
>JAFWCP010000273.1 GCA_017536845.1 Solobacterium sp.
GGCCGGCTCAGACGGGCTGCAGATAGAACTGGTCAAGGTGACAAACCGCAATGCCCTGCTCAAACTGCGGCGCACCGAAAAGGGCAGGAAGATCCTGATGACCGTCGAGAACTGCTCCTATTGCGAGCTGGTTGATGAAGTCGTCATCGGCGTCAGCAGTCCTGTCATGTTCCCGGAATATTCAAAGACCAGCTTCTATTCCTTGTCCTATCGGAAAGAGCAGGACGGCATCATGCTCGAGGACAGGGAAGGGCGGCCGGTGTGCGTCCTGACGGGGGAAAAGTTCATCTTCAAGGCAGACCAGGTTCTGCAGGATGATGAGCAGTTTGCCCTGGTGCTCAAGGATGATATGACCCTGGGTGAATACGAAGCCGATGACGAGAGCCTCAAGCGGGGCGACAGGGTTGTCGTCAAGGAAGGCGACGCCACCCTGGAAGGGGCCATTGTCCATACTTACCGCATGCCCAGACGTCATGCCGAACCGATCGGCGAAGTGATGTACAAAATGACAAACAGGTATCTTGCCTGAGGAGGAAATTGTGAAACAGTGTCCGTACTGCCAGCGTTATATCGGGGATGATTCCCGTTTCTGCGGTGAATGCGGCAGGCCTCTGCCGGCTGCCTGTACGCCGCCTGCCTCGTTTGAAGAAAAAGCAGCGCCGTCATTCCTGCCGGCCCTGCTTGTCGATATCGGGGCGCTGATCCTGCTGGCTGCCTATGCCTTATTCTTCCTGTCCTCCGTGGCCTGAGCAGACTGCCGTCTCGGCAATCGGCACCCAGTGCTGACGGATCAGGGCATGGTACTGTTCCCTGGTGATCAGGCCATGCAGGCAGAGCAGTTCGTAATGAACGTGAAAGAAGTAATAAAAGATGCCGGAAGGTTCAAAGCCGCTGCGCAGGCAGAACTGCCGGCGTTTTTTTCTTTCCTCGCTGTTGGCAGCGGTTTCGTCCAGCTGTTCGATGTCGATGACGATCATCTGCAGGATCTTTGAACCATATCCTTTGTTCCGCAGCGTTTCGGAAACGGCCAGACAGGAAAGGTAAGCCGTCTTTTCATGAAAGAACATGACATACAGGCCGATCATGGTTTCTTCCTCAAAACAGACCGTGAAAACCCTGTCCGGACGCAGGACATTGACGATGCGGTACGGGATTCCTTCGTTGTCGGGGAAAGAAGCGTCATACAGATGATGGACCTGACGGCTGAGAGAAGATAACGGCTTTGCGGTAATCATAGCCCGTTTTATATCATGCCCCGCAGTTTTTGAAGCAGTATTAAAACACTCTCAGACGCTGATTGAAAGCAGAAACAGGTGTTTTCAGAATGAGCTGATTATTGTGAAGGATATCCTGAATGGCGCATTCACAGTTTATCTTTATATGATACAATCATGAACAGCCCGGCAGATCCCCATCATACAGGCCTGGCCTGTCTGTTTCCGGAGGCTCTGAACGATCATCAGATAATGAATCACCGGCAGTGAATAAAGGAGACTGAGTATGAAAAAAATGATGCAGAAGGTTCTCGTCCTTTTCCTTTCAATCATGACGATTCTGAATATGACAGGCATCGGTGCAGAAGCGGAAGAGACGACAGAAAGCAAAGACATGTATGTCTTTACCGAAGAAGACGAAGCCATTCTTGAAGGGGACGTCTTTGCAAAAATCGAAGAAGTCAAGGCCCAGGCGGCCGTCGTCTGCGGCGGCATCGGTCACCTGACCGAGGCGGATTATGCCGCCATGATTCCCGATGTCATCGAAGCCATCGAGGCATCGGATACCTATGTGCCCGGCACTTTGCAGCAGAACGGAAATTTCCTGGTCTGGGAAACAACGATCGGCATGCCCTGCTGCTACAGCCCGCGCATGGAAGCAAAGCTCCACAATACCGACAATGATCCCATCCAGGAAGAAATCGATGCTGCTGAAGAAGAAGCGGCGCTGCAGGAATTCGTCGGCGTCAACGGCGGCTTCCCCGGTTCGAAAAACATCGGCCTGATCCAGCCATATTGGGAATCTGGCAGCAGTTACCTGGATTCCAATTTCACGGATTATTCGCCGCATTATAAGACCATGTGGCAGAACCTCTATGCTGCCACCGGCGGCCAGGGCATCCGTTACAGCATGCGGAACGCGAACGTTAACAATATCGCATCCACCATGGAGCAGTGCGGCCTGGTCATCTTTGACTCCCACGGCACAACCGATTACGAAGGCAGCAATGAGGATTACACTTCCCGGGCCAACAGTTCGTATCTGTGCATTGAAACAACCACAGGCATCACAGAACAGGATGTAGAACCCCAGCAAGGTCCTTACGACACGTATTACCATTGCATGAAAGGATCCGGCTATGCCAATATCGACGGTACCTGCATTGCCAACCACATGACAAAAGACGCCCCGCACAGCCTGCTGTACATGGGCATCTGCCTTGGCATGGCGACCGACGGCATGCATAAAGGCCTGCGTGAAAAGGGCGTGGAAGTCATCTATGGCTATTCCCAGAGTGTGACGTTCTACGGTGAGCAGATCTATATGGAGTCGATCCTTGGCTATGTCAAAGACGGCAATACCTTCGGTGAAGCGGTCATGAAGACAAAGCAGGAACACGGAAACTGGGACCCGGCATATAAAGGATACAGTGAGGCAGGAGCCCGGAGGAACCATGCCGCATACCCGATTGTCGTATCTTCGGAAGATGTCTATCCCGGACACGGCAATGTGGATGCTGTTCAGAATGTGTATTCCGAATGGTCCCTCTATAAGCAGTACGAAATCACGGCTGTTGCAAACGACGACAGCTTCGGTACAGTATCCGTCTCTGGCAGCAGGATTACCGCGGAGCCGAAGGAAGGATACTTTGCGGAAGGATATGAAATCCTTTCCGGCACGGCGACCGTCACGCAGAACGGCAATGTGTTCAGTGTCGATCCTGAAACCGACTGCACCATCCAGATCAACTTTGCGGCCAGGCAGCCTGCCGTCATCACATACATGGCTGACGGCAAAGTCTTCAGCAAGGCCACATGCATGACGGCTGATGTCATTTCCCTGCCTGACAATGCGGAAGCTCCGGTTGGCTGGACGTTTGTCGGCTGGTCGGAAAATGTGTTTGAGAAAACCGATGTGAAGCCTGTGATCTATGCCCCTTCCGCATCGTATGAAGTGACCGGTGATGCGGTCCTGCATGCGGTTTACACAATGGTGGAAGGCTATCGTGAAGATATCTATGAGCTGGTAACAGATGCCCCTGCCGACTGGACAGGCCGGTATGTCATCACATCCGGCAAGACAGCAGACATGTA
>JAFWCP010000274.1 GCA_017536845.1 Solobacterium sp.
ACTGAACGATTTCGCCATAGAATGTGCCGGCAGCGAAGGTAACGCCGTCAACAGTTGTATCATTGGCGAGCTGGACGAATTCAGGATGTGTGTACATGTTTCTGAGGTTTGTGGTCTTGAGATCTTCGCCTCTGGAAACCGCGTTGTAAGTAGCCTTGTCAAATGCATGCTGCATGGCCTTTCTGAAGTGCTTGTTGGCCAGAGCTGTGACAGTGTCGATCTTTTCCTGTTCTGTCTTCGGGGAAGCAACTGTGCCCGCTTCAAGAGCGAAGGTACCACGGTTGACGTTCAGACCGCCGAAGTAGGAAGTGGAAGTTGTCTCGGAAACGTAAGCATACTTGTCGAAGTTGCCATCGCTCTTTGCCAGGTCAAGCAGACCGTTGGCAATACCGAGGGTAACGCCTGCGTATGTGCCGGCAACTGCGTCGTTGTAGAGAGCTGTCGGGTTTTCGCCGTTGTCATAGACCCACTTGATGGAGTTCAGAGTTGTTGTGTCTGCCTTGTAGTAGTTCTGGTTCTTGACAACAGTGATTTCGGAATCCTTCTGTAACTTCTGAAGGAGGAACGGTCCGCAGTAAACCTGGGACGCGACATCGTCTGCCTTGCCGAATGTGTAGGTGTTTGTATCAGCAGAAGCTTCTGCAAATTCGTCGACACCGAAGACACCGCCGTGGGCCTCAAAGAAGCTCTTGCAGATGGGGAGGAAGCAGGAGTATGTGAGCATTGTCATGAAGTAGGGAACCGGCTGCTCGAGGGTAACTTCGAGAGTGTGGTCATCAACAGCCTTGTAGCCTACATCGTCCCAGGAACCGCCCTCATCATAGTATGCTGTACCGCCGACAACAACGCCGTCGATCAGCCATTCCAGACCGGCCTTTGTATCCAGCATATGACGGAAACCGGCAACGAAGTCATCCGCTGTAACTTCCGCATACTGTGTGCCGTCAGATGTGTACCAGTAGACACCCGGACGGATGTGGAATGTGTATGTCAGGCCATCATCAGAGATGTCCCAGCTTTCAGCCAGAGCCGGAGTCATCTTGCCGAGGTTGGAGTATTCAACCAGGCCGTCAACAGTGTTGACTGTGATTTCGGTATCGGACTGAGAGGATGTGTTCAGCCAGTCGATGGTAACCGGAGCTGTGGAGAATGTTGTTGTATAGTCTGTCTGCAGTGTGTGGCCCTTTTCGGTCAGATATGCAGCCGGATCATACTTGACGTTTTCGTCCTTGACAGCCTCAGCCCATGTCGCGAGAAGTTCTTCTCTTTCCTGCGGTGTGATGAAATCATCGGAAATGACCATGCTGTGGAGACGGTCATCGTCGTTGCCCCACTGAACATACGGAACTGTTCTCGGCGCAATGCGGCTCAGTGTGTAAGCACCACCCTGGGTGGTTGTCGGGATCATGACTGCGGAGTCAAGCAGATAAGCTTCGGCCTGTGCGAACAGGACGAAACGCTCGTCGGTTGTCTCAGCTGCCTTTGCCTTGTCCATGTACTCGGAATAGTCGCCGAGGACGTCATAATAGACATCATCATCGTCAGCACGTACGTACTCGACATCGCCTGCCGGTTCAGCAACAGAGCTGGCAGCAGAGCTTGCCGGTGCGGAAGAAGCGGCGCTGTTTGCCGGAGCAACGCTGGATGTGCTGCTGGAGCAGGCAACCAGGGAAGCTGCAGTAACCAGTACGAAGCCGCGCTTCAGTAAAGTAGTTACATTTTTCATTTTTTCCCTCCAAAAATAATGTAAACAACTGTTATTGCGGCGAAAACCGTATCAATAACATAAAGAATCTTACATTTCTCCCTGATTATTTGTCAACGATAAAACCCATGTTTCTGAACACTGCCTGAACAATTCTTTCATTTTCCTGAAAATTCTTTCATCTTTCATTCACCTTTATTTCACATAATCTTAATCCCCACAGGCACCCGTTCCAAGTTATAATCTACCATATGAAACTGTTACGACGCCTGCTTTCCTCAGTCACGGTCAACGTGATCTGCCTTCTCGGGCTGCTGGGAGTGCTGATATACCTGAATATTTCCGTTACGATCAAAGGCCCTGCCATCTCCCTGCTCAATGATTCCCCGCTTCTGCTTGCCGGCTATAGCGGGGACGCCGCAGTCGATGCTTCTTTTGCCCCGGAGGGCAGCACGAAGGAATACCTTCTCAAAGCGGCCGACGAGGAGAACAACCGCGACCTGGCCCGGATGGCGGAATCCATCCGCTGCACCTTTTCGAAGCGCAGCCACCTGGCCAACGGCGATACGGTTGTCTATGCCTGCACGTATGATTCCGGCCTTGAGCACAAAGCCGGCATCCGCCTGAAGGACCTCGAAAAAACCTATACCGTCGCCAGCCTGCCGGAATACACCGAAATCGACCCGTTTGCGGGCCTTGCCCTGCATTGGGAACTGGGCGAAAGATCCCTTCTTCTGAAGCTTGACGCGCCGGAAGAGCTGCGTGACATCGGCATCAGCTGGACCGTCTATGAAACCAACACCTCCGCCCTGATCACCGCCGACATTGACGAGGTCATGCTGAAGAGCTTCGGCTATACGGCCAAGGAAGTGACCTACACCATGCTGCCGCTGCCGGAAAAGCCGGCCCAGCTTACCCGCCTGAGCGAAAGCCAGAAAAACACCGTCCGGGAACAGGCGGTCAATGCCCTCCTCACGGAAATCCGCACCTGCCTGACCGATACGCCGATTGAAATCGCTGCCCAGGATATCCGGGAAATCGAATCCGGCTTCGAGGATTCCGGCATCTACACCATCACTTTCGCCTTATCCGCCGACCAGAACTATACGGCCTCCTATTCCGGCCGCATCTATACGGAAGACGATGTCATCTGCTATGCCATCACGACAAAGCACGGCTGCCGCTATTCGGAGGACGAGCCGCATACCCTTCTCGAAGAACACTGACGCAAGATAAAAAGCACCGCGAGGTGCTTTTATCTGTTTCTGGTTCTTCTGATGCCGGTGGAAGCCCGCCGGTAGGTACGGCCGTTCCGGCTGTCCCTGGATGCCGGCGCTGTTTCTTTCTGGACCGGACGGGGCGATTCCCTGCGCACTTTCTGCGGTTTTTCCTTCCGCACGGTGCGCGGTGCTTTCGGCCTTGCGGCAAAAGGCAGCTTCAGGCCGCGTTTCTTCGCTTTGGGCCGGGCCGGTTCCGGCTCAGGCTCGGGCTCAGGTTCGTATGCCGGAGCATCGGTGACCCGGATTTCCGGCTCGATGACGCTGCGGGCGGTAATCTCCCTGGCCGTAGGCTTCGGTGCCGGTTTTTTACGGTGCTTGATCATCGTATAGATAAACAGCAGAACGATCGTGACGCCGCTGATGGTGACTTCGACATAGAACGGTTCCACCCGTACGGCATCTGCCGTGACACGGAATTCGGTGCGGGTGCCGACCCGGCGGCCGCGCACCAGCAGACGGTGCGAGTTGATGCCGTAGGGCGTACATGTCAGCAGCGTGACATAGTCTTCCAGCGGGTCGATTTCCAGATCCTGCAGTTCCGTCGGCAGAACGGTCGCAATATGGTCGACGACATAGGTCATCGTTTCACCGAGCACTTCGATCGTAAATTCATCGCCTTCCTCCAGTTCATCAATATGGGTGAACAGTGCGGCGCTGGGCAGGCCGCGGTGGCCGGAAATGACGCAGTGCGTCCCCGGGCCGCCAACTGGCAGCGAGGTTCCGGCGATATGGCCGATGGCAATCTGCAGGACAGATTCCCCGGTGCCGTGATAGATCGGCAGGGATACGTGGATCTTTTCGATCTTGACGTAGCCCATGATGCCGGTTCCGGTGACATCAAGCACGCTGTTGTATCTGGCAAACTGCTCGTCGGTCAGCTGGAAGCGGTTGCTGTAGGTCAGCAGCTCTCTGTTGTAGGCACGGGCCTCCTCAACCATGGCTTCCATCTTTTCGGCATTCATGTTGGCAACCTGGGCGGTATAGCCCGCAATGGCACGGGACTGGTGCATGCTGTTCCACCAGTCAGCCACAAACGGATAGCTGAAAATGCCGGCACCCAGAAGCATGATCCCCACCAGGATGGCGGTGATCCATTTTGATTCTTCCGGTGCCTTCAGTTTTTCCTTCTTTTCTTTCCGGCGTTTTTCCCGCGCCTTTTTCCAGCGGCTGAGAAGTGAGGAAGAAGATCGGCGCTTCAGTTTTTTACTCACTGCAGGCCTCCGTCTTCAAAGGCCAGGATGATCTGCGAGATTTTGCCGCTGCGGGAAGAGAACAGGACAGCATCACAGCTGTCCACCAGGTCGATGTCGCTGGAGACAGCATCTACCCGGTAAAGATATGCATAGCCCATCACGTCGATGAACTGCACTTCATCACCGATTTCCAGGTTCGGAAGGTCCGCTAAGGCAATGTAAAAATCACCGGTCTGCGGAGTTCCCTTCCAGACACCGGCCACAAGGGGAACATGGCTGTAGGAAGCCTGCACCGCCTGTGCTTCGCCGTCCTTCGGATAAAACAGGTAGCCGACGATGTCCATGCCTTCAAGATCCATGACGGCCATCGGTTTTTCTGCTTCGCCTTTAATCATCATACCGGGTTTCGTATCATCCATCAGGCCGTACAGAATCTCTGCAGCTTTCTGCGATTTTTCGGCCTGTCTGTCTTCGTAACCAAAGCGGTTAAACCCGAGAACCGCTGCCGTGATGATCATCGCAGCACCGATGATCATCATGACCAGTGACAAGATGTTCTTTCTCATAGCTAAAACTTCCTCAGCTGTTTATATGGCCAGATACGCAGCAGCAGCTTGCCGGCACATTCATTCAGCGATATGGCGCCGATCTCCTTGGAACGGGAATCACGTGATGTTTCACGATGGTCACCCATCACAAAGATGCTCTTTTCCGGCACCTGGTACGGCAGGTCGATGTCGCATTCACCGAAGGCCTGGCTGGTCAGATACGGTTCATCGATCAGGATGTTGTTGACAAAGACGTTGCCGTCCCGGTCAATGTTGACCCAGTCGTTTTCCGTGGCGATAACGCGTTTGACCAGCAGTTTGCCGCTGTAATAAAAGGCAATCAGATCACCCTGCTTGACCTTGGACGTATTGATGGCGACAACCAGGTCCCCCTGCTCCAGCGTCGGCTGCATGGAAGTTCCGTAAATGCGGAAAATCGGGAATACCTGTGTTGCCAGCAGCACCGCCGCCGCGGCGACGGTGATCAGGATATAAATGGTGGACCTCAGCGTGCTGGAATAACGCCTCCTGTACTTTTCACGGTTGAGTTCGTTTTCCAGCTGCGAGGTTGTAGGCAGGCCGGTTCTGGCCGATGTTCTTCTATTGACGTTTGCCATGCTTATTTGCTCTGCGGACAGGGGTGACAGCCGGGTTGGCTTCCGGTTTCCGGATGGCCTGCTGCCTGGTTGCCGGTTTTACGGGCTTCTGCTCAGCGGCCATAGCAGTCCGGACAGCCGGAGCTGCCGGTTTGACAGCCGGTTTGAGGGCCGGTTTGACAGTCCGTGCTCTTCGAACAGGAGTCCGGACCGGTTCTTCGGCCGGCCTGGCGCTTCCGACAGCCGGTTCAGCCGCCATGGCCGGCCTGAGCTGCGGCACCGGTTCGTCGGCCGGGTCGGCCGGCGCGGTCCTGGTGACCGGCTTTGCCGGTTCGCCGGCCGGTTTGATCACAAGAATGGGATCCGGTTCCGGTTCATGTACCAGCGATGTATGGCGGGCTGCCGTATGACGGGCCGGCTTCAGATAGGAAACCGGTGCCTCGGGCTGCGGCAGAGGCTGCTGGCCGGAGGAAAGGCGGCGGACGTTTTCAAGATACTGCTCGGCCGCTTTCTGGGCAGCGTCGAAGACACCGTTCAGGCGCAGTGAAGCCTCGGCAATGTTGCCTGCTTCCCTTAAAATGATGTTCCTGTCCTCGAGTTTCCGCTGAGCTTCCTCCAGCTCCCGCTTCAGGGCATCATTTTCCTTCGAGAGTTCTACCAGCATTTCAAGAAGATCCGCTCTTTTCAGCTTCTGTAAATCCCTGTCCTGCATACTACCTCCCTTTCAATCAGGCTGTATTATAGCACATCTCATATCCGTTTCTCAGTCAGAAACGGTATATAAATGAATTCCTCCGATCAGCCTGCCGTCATTTGTGTAGAATTCGACGGCTTTCCCGTCTTCCGTGTGCATGAAGCCGCCGGGAATCTCTCCGGCATCGGGGAAGGCCTTCTTCACTTCTTCCATATCAGCGCCGATCTGGATATCGCCATGGATCCGGCAGCGGTCGGTCAGCAGCCAGATTTCCTTCACAATGCCGTTTTCACTGATGACCTCAGTTCCTTCAAACTGATCGTCATAGCCGTTTTCCGTCCGGTCATAGATTAACGGTTCACCCATGATCGCAATCACATCATCCCTGGTATCGCCCAGGCCGAAGACATGGTCTTCCACCTGTACCTGCAGCGGGTCAACATCCAGGATGACCAGCGGTTCCTTTGTCGGCCGGGGTTCTTCAGAAACTTCCGGCAGGGGCGTCTCTGTCTGCTCGACGACGGAAGATACAGCTTCCGCTTCCGGCGTGGGAGCTAAGGAAACAGAGACTGAAGATGCCTGGCTGCAGCCCCACATAAGGCAGCAGGAAAGAACAATCAATGCTTTTTTCACAACAACTCCAGTAAACGTTCTACGTTTTCTTCTTCGGTTGCCCAGCTTGTCGCAAAGCGGACAACGGTGTGGTTTTCATCATACTTTTCCCAGAAGCTGTAAGTCACTTCCTTCTTCAGTTCCTTCAGCTTCTGATTGTCAAGGATCACAAACTGCTGGTTGGTCGGCGAGTCGATGAACAGCCGGTAGCCCTTCTGCTTCAGCCCCGCCTTGAGCTTCATCGCCAGCTCGACCGCATGCCGGCCGGCCCTTTCATACAGGGCATCGGTGAACAGCGTATCGAAGGAAAGGCCGATCAGCCGTCCCTTGGCAAGCAATGCTCCCCTCTGCTTGATCAGGCCGACAAAGTGGTCCGGTTCGTTGTTTCTGGTAAAGACCAGCGCTTCCCCGATCAAAGAGCCGCACTTGGTGCCGCCGATATAGAAGACATCGGTATATTCGGCAATATCCTTCAGGGAAACATCATTCTGCGCCCCCAGGGCATAGGCAAGCCTTGCCCCGTCAAGATACACAGGAATCTCATATGCCCGGGCAATCTCGGAAATCATGCGCAGTTCCTTCAGGCTGTACAGTGTGCCGTACTCGGTGGGATGGGTCAGATATACCATTCCGGGCTCTACCATGTGGGCATTGTTTTCATCCGCATAGAAGGTCTTCAGAAACGCTTCCAGTTCGTATGGATCCATTTTGCCGTCATGGCTCGGCAATGCCAGCACTTTGTGGCCGCCATGCTCAATGGCACCGGCTTCGTGGGTGTTGATGTGGCCGGTTGAAGCGCTTAACACCCCCTGCCAGTCCTTCAGCAGCGTGTCGATGACGACCTGGTTGGTCTGGGTTCCCCCGGCCAGAAAGGTAATCTGGGCATCGCGGCAGGAAATGGCATTGCGGATCTTTTCCTTTGCACTCAGGGAAAACGCGTCATCACCATAGCCGGGAACCGATATCAGGTTGGTCTCACTCAGCCTTTTCAGAATCTCCGGCAGAGCGCCTTCCATATAATCACTTGCGAACATTAACATATCCTGTAACCTCCGTGTGTTGATTATAGTACATTTCTTTCCGATTTCTCTGTAACTTAATCAAAACTTAAAGTGAATACGCAAAAATCAATGCAATCGCTTCAGACCCTCTCTGCTGCCCGGACATTCAGCGCACATACCGAGTACGCAACTGGGGACCGGCTGCCGCACAGGCATAGAAAAACCCGGAATCTGCAGACTCCGGGTCAGCTCTGTTCTTACTTAAGAAGCGAGGCGGCAGCCTTGTCGAGGATGACGACGACATCGTCATGCTGCTGGAGGATGCTGGCCGGGCAGTCAACGGTAACAGGGCCTTCGATCATGCCCTTGACCGCTTCCGCCTTGTTGGCGCCGTTGGCAAGGATCAGGATCTTCTTTGCCCTCATGATGGAAGCAAGGCCCATCGTGATCGCCTTGGTCGGAACCTGGGTGATGTCGTTGTCAAAGAAACGGGCGTTGTCGCGTCTTGTCTGTTCGGTCAGATCCATCAGGTGGGTCGGTGTATCGAACGGGCAGCCCGGTTCGTTGAAGGCAATGTGGCCGTCGGAGCCGATGCCGAGAACCTGCACGTCAACGGTGTGCTTTGCCAGTTCTTCTTCATACTCACGGCAGTTCTTTTCGAGGTCATCGCCTTCGCCGCAGGGTACGTGTACATTCGCATCGGGAATGCCGATGTAGTTGAACAGGTTTTCATGCATGAATGTCCAGTAGGACTGTTCATGGTTCTTCGGCAGGCCGACATATTCGTCGAGGTTGAATGTCAGGATGCCGGTATAGTCGGTTCCGTTTTCGTTATGATCCCTGATCATTTCCTTATACAGTCCGACCGGGGTGGAACCTGTGGCAAGGCCCAGAACAGGGTTTTCCCTGTTCAGGACTTCTTTCATAACCTTGAAGGCTTCCGCCGACATTTCATCGTATGTGTCTTTCACAATAATCTTAAACATGATTTTCCTCCTGCGCTGTATATGCAACGCAGATATTATAATGATGTCCATTTGACAAAATAAAGTTTGGCCTTCAAGGCAAAATATGACCATTTTTTCAATTGAAAGCCTGCTTCAGCACATGAAGCAGGCCTGTATGCGTTTTCAGGCCAGGTGGAAGACACCGATCAGCAGCACCAGGCACAGGGTGTAATAAGTGACAACGGCGATGAAGTCGTTGATGGTTGTAATCAGCGGTCCCGAGGCAACCGCCGGGTCAATGCCGAGCTTTTTGAAGCCCATCGGGATCAGCGAACCCAGCGTGCCGGAAATGGTCATGGCGATGATCATCGAAAGGCCGATGCAGCCGGAGATCAGGAACGCGTAGTCAGGTGCCTTGCCCTTTAAGACGATGATGTAGATGCCGACCAGCACGAAGGCGCATAGGCCGATGATGCAGCCGTTGGTCATGCCGACCCGCATTTCCTTGAAGACGAAGGTCGCCTTCTGCTTCAGGGTCAGGGTTTCATCGGTTAAGACACGGATCGTGACGGCCAGGGACTGGGTGCCGGTATTACCGGACATGTCCAGGATCATGGACTGGAAGGCCATGATGATGGTCAGCTGGGCGACGACCTTCTCATACGCGCCGACCACCGCCGAAACGCCCAGGCCAAGGATCAGCAGGGTGATCAGCCACGGCAGACGCTTGCGCATGCTGGCGAAAAGCGGTTCATTGAGATCTTCTTCATCGGTCAGACCGGCGAGTTTCGCGTAGTCTTCACCGAGTTCTTCATCGACGACTTCGATGACGGAAGCGGAAGTGATGACGCCGATCAGCTTGTTGGAATTGTCCAGCACCGGCAGGTAGTCTTCGCTGTAATCCTTCAGCTTTTCGATACAGTCATCGATTTCCTCATGGCCGTAGACATACGGGAAAGAGGTCACGATCAGGTCTTCCAGGGGGCTGTCCTGGCGGGCGATGATGAGTTCCTTCAGGTCGATGGCGCCATAGAACGCCCCATTTTCATCCACCACGAAGATGGTGGAAATGTTATCGTTGTCTGCCGCCTGGCGGATGAGTTCGCTCATTGCCTGCTTAACGGAGATGTTTTCTCTGATATGGATATAATTCGTTGTCATGCGGGAGCCGATTTCATCCTCGTCAAAGGATGCAATCAGCCTGACGTCATTCCGGGATTCTTCGTCCAGCAGGTCCACCAGCAGCATGCGCCGCTCTTTATTAATGGAACGGAGAATATCAACCGCCGCATCCGGTTCGATCTTGGTGATGATGGCAGCCGCCTTCTTGGGATCCATTTCCGACAGCAGCCTTCCGGCGTCGTCTTCATCCAGGTATTCCAGGATATCCGAGAGGATGTCGTTGTCCAGCACCCGGTAGATCTTCACCCGCTCGTTTGATGTCAGCAGCGGCAGCACCTCAGCCAGGTCACGGCCATGGTAGTCCTCCAACTGGTAGCGCATCATCTTCGGGGTAGCGTTGCTGCGGATGATTGCGAGGATCTCAGCTTTGTAATCCGGTTTCTCGTTCAGCTCCTCGTCTTCCTGCTCCTTATCTTTGTCTTCTGATTCGTCCAGGTCCAGACGGTCGGCGCCGGAATCGATCATTTCTTCGGCTTTTTCCTTCTTTTCTTCCATGATGCCCTCCCTTCTTGATGCATGAAAAATGCTGTAAAAAATATAGCATAATCAGGTTACATAGAAAAGTAAAAAGTAAGCCCTCGCATAACCTCTTTCTGCTACAATAATAGCAGTTAAAACAAGGAGAAACCTATGCTTTCCAGATACCTGTACGACGGCAGCCGGCCGTTTGTGATCAATGATGTCTCCACCGATGAAACCTCCCTCTGCGATGATAAAAAAGCCGCAAAAAAGAAGATGGAGGAAAACGGCGAAAAGATGGATGCCCTTCAGCAGAAGCTCTACGCCGACAAGAAAGAAGGCCTGATCGTGCTGTTCCAGGCCATGGACGCCGCCGGCAAGGACGGCACCATCACCCATGTCCTGCAGTGCCTGTCTCCCCATGGCGTTTACGAAGCCGCCTTCAAGGCACCGACTTCGCTGGAGCTTGCCCATGACTACTTATGGCGGATTGCCGCCAAGGTCCCGGCCAAAGGCGAAATCGCCATCTTCAACCGCAGCCATTATGAAGATGTCCTGATCGGCCGGGTCAAGAAGCTCTATGAAAGCCAGGCCAACGCGGAACGCATCGACCGTTCGGCGATCATCGAGAACCGCTATGAAGACATCAACGCCTTTGAAAAGTACCTGTACCGCAACAATGTCCGCATCGTCAAGATCTTCCTGAACGTTTCCAAGAAGGAACAGGCAAAGCGGTTCCTGAGCCGGATTGAAGAGCCGGAGAAGAACTGGAAGTTCTCAGCCTCCGACTATGAGGAAAGAGAGTACTGGGATGGCTACATGGAAGCCTTTGAAGCCGCCATCAACAAGACATCCTTCCCCTATGCCCCCTGGTATGTCGTACCTGCCGACCACAAATGGTATATGCGCTACGTCGTCAGCGAAATCATCCTCAAAACGCTGGAAGACATGGATCCGAAATACCCCGAAGTTACGGCTGAACGGCTGGCTCAGTTCCACGAGCTGAAAAAGGAAATCGAAAAAGAAATCTGAATTGCTTCACCGGTCATAATGACCGGTTTTCTTCATTATGAAAAGCACCGGTCGGACAGGAACCGGTGCCAAAGGAGGTATTATTGCCTTACCGCAAGAGAGACAGACTGCGGTACGGTGATTTTCGATACAAGCCTGCCGATTGTGCCGTCTTCGTTGATCTTCATGGAGACAACGGTATTGGAATACCGGTTGGCACACAGCAGATAACCGTCCAGGATGATGAAATCGCGGGGATGGCGGCCCAGGCAGGAAACAACCTGGATCAGCTTTGGCTGATGGTCGGTGACTTCAAAGACGGAGATGATATCCATGGTCCTGGTGGAAACATAGATGTATTTTTCATCCTCGCTCAGGCGGATGGCGGCGGTGTCGCGCTTGTGCTTTTCGCCATCGGGCAATACCGACATCTGGGCTTTGATTTCGCCGCTTTCAAGATCAATCACAAACAGCTCATTGGACAGCTCCGACGCCAGATACAGGTACCTGCCGTCTCTGGTGATGACGCCATGGCGGGGGCCTGTCCCCTGGGTGAAGCGGATGCTGGAGAATTTGCCGTCCCGGTCAATCAGCACCCGGTCTAAGAAGAGGCTTGGCACCATGATGTCATCCCCATGTAGGATGACCTGGTGGCAGCCGGCGCCTTCCTGGATGCGCACGGTGCGGTTGAACTTCAGACGGCCGTCAACGATATCGACGATGGAGAATGTGCCGGCATGGTAGTTGGCTGTATAGAGGGTATCGTCCTTTCTTGTAATGAAACAGCTTGTCTCCTTTTCAAAGGCAACCACGTCTTCAATCTCACCGGCTTCGTTGATCAAAGCGCATCCCGAGCCGTTGTCTGTATCACAGACGGTGGCCAGGACACCCTTTTCATAATGTACATACTTCGGATTCCTGATTCTGCAGAAAAGGGAAGGATCGGAAAGAATGCCGTCCTCAAAGGAAAAGGCGTAGATTCCTTCACTTCCGTTTCCGGTATATGTTCCTGCGTAAACTGTCTTTTTCATATACAAAGTATATCACGCAAAGCGCTGTTTTTACCCTGCTTTCTCAGGATCGGCGCTTTTGTTTTCATGAGCATACGCCTGATCGACGGCCCAGTTCTGCATGGCCGAAAACATCTGCCCCTTGATCAAATTATAAGGAAGAAACAGCAGTTCATGATCCGCTTCCGCCGGTTCCGTCACCTGATCGCAAAGAGCACCGAGATAATACGTCTGCACCGGGTGGAACAGGCCTGCCCTTTCATGCATGACGAAGGCTTCAGCCGAGCAGAACCTTGCCAGGTTTTCAACCCTGCACCCTGTTTCCTCCAGCGCTTCCCGGCGGATGCAGTCTTCATCGCTTTCTTCCCCTTCATAGCCCCCGCCGATCAGAAAAAGGCCCTTCGGCGTCTTCACCAAGCCAAACAGGCCGTCCTGATACAGGATGAGATAGGCACCTGGCCGATCGTAATATGTACCCGGCTGTCTTGTGCCGAAAACCTTATGCGGAAATGTATCCATGGCGTTAGTGTATCCTTTTCCCTGAAGCACTGCAAGCGGCGTTTAATGCTGAACCCGCTGCGGATCCTTCTTCTGCCCCATCCTGATGTGATCGAAAAAACGGACAATGCGCGGATCATCCTGCATCTGCTTCATACAGCAGAAATATATGCGGCAGTCCGGTAAATCGGTCGGCAGAACATGGAAGGATTCAGACAACTGTATCATTTCGGACGCAGCGGTCAGCAGAATATCATTCTGTTCACTGTGCAGCATGGGCAGAATCCGATCCGGCAGCATGTGAAAACTTGCGAAAGAAAGAGTCCGGCTGAATTCCGGCCTGTCGCTTTTCAGCTTTTCAGCATACTGGGCGATATCAAGGCCGCATAACAGCCTGCAGTTTTCCATCATCTGCGTTGTTATGACTTTATTCCCGGCAAAAGGATGATCTGCATCAACCACCGCCTTTACAGCAAGATCCGCGATCAATAGAGCATGATATTGATCCAGATGCACCGGATTGATGATCATGGCCGCATCAATATTGCCGCTGAGAAGCTGACCCTCCATTTCGCTGATTTTCATTTCCACTTTTTCCGGAATCTCAGACAACGGTGAGACATTCAGAAACCGTCCGATGATCCATGTGATCTGATATGGTACTGCCGATATCCGCAATGGCCTTTCCGGAATATCTTCCAGAGCATGCAGCAGCAGATCATATTCCCGAAGGATGGCATTCAAATGCGGCAGAATGGTTTTTGCCTGAGAATTCGGCTGCCATTTCCCACCCGGTTTCCGATCAAACAGTTCAATCCCCAGATCTCTCTGCAGACGATTGATTCTTGATGTTACAGTTGTTTTCTCTGCATAGTTTTCTGCCGCAATTTCACCTGCACCTTTCCCTTCGATGATCTGCTTCAGATAGGATAATGTTTCGATTGTAACCTGTTTCATGCAATTCCCCTTTTCCAATGATTCACGAATGTACAGATTTCCACAGCATATTTATGAACCGGTATGTTCAGATACACAAACAGATCCCATAAACGGATGCAGGATTCCCTTCATATTCATCGGTTTGTGCTTCAGATGTATATGATTCAATCGCGATATTGATATTTAAATAATAGAACATAATAGATTATTTGTAAACGCATTTGACAGATCATTTGCATTTTGCTTATCTGAACTTCGTCGTGCTCAAAAAGTGAAGTGCTTGTTTTCATGATTGCAAACCCCTGACGACGTCATCAGACTCCCGGCTTTTCCGACGGCAGCCGCTGAAGCAGCTCAAAAAGAGGCTGATCAATCCCTGTTTCTTAAGACACCTCTGGTTGATTGCATATCTCCGTGCGTCTCATCTTTGCCTGTCCCTCATTGCCTCTGCAGACAGAAAAATCAGTGGAAACCAGGATAGAACATCCAGTTTCCACTGATGAATCATTTCTGAAATCGATAATGGTTTTACCGGCGTTTACGTGAAAGCCAAGGTATCCTTCTTTGGCCTTTCATAGTGATCCTCAGTCTTCCAGCCAGGCAAGTGTATATGCATACAGCGGGTTGTCTGTCTCATCATCACCATACCAGTAAGTCTTCGAGGAAGTTTCTGCGATAATGGTTAAGGGTTCTGATGACAACGGCTGGGCTTCATAAACCTTAATTGTCCCGTCGTCTTTCTCTTCAATGAGAATCTGCATATCCTGCCCACGCAGACTGAACAGTGCACTTTGCCGGGTCCAGCTGCGGTCAATGTTTGTCCCATCCGCATATACGGCAACATCTTTGAACCCTGACAAATACTCATCAACATTCTCGGTCAGATCATACTCTTCGATTGATCCTTCACTGTACAGAACCGCATGCACTGACAGCACCTCAAAATCGTCAGGAATCAATGCAGATAAAGCATATTGTTCCTGATAGTAAGACGGTGCCTCCGTGATACTGTCAAGGATGAATGCTTCAGCAGGTTTGTCAGGTGTGTTGAACTCTGCCCGGAAACAGTTGATCCCCACCAGTTCATCCTCCGGCATTTCCGCGAACTGTTCTTCTGTCAGAAGCAGTAATTTTGTACCTTCGTCGGTTATGAAGGTTGCGTTTATCAGGTTCTGGACTCCGCCATCAGATTCGACTGACCATATCTGTGCATTTTGTTTCAATATTTTCCCGGCGAACGTTTCCGCAGTCTGGCTGATTTTCTCAATCTGAATGGATACTTCAGGCTGCTGCGGGGCATCGGTTGGTTCTGCCGCAGAATCGACAGTTTCGGAAACCGGCAGAGAGGATACCGTCTCATCGGAAGAAACTGCTGAAGAAGACTGCTGAGGCGCACACGCTGCGGTTAACAGTGCCAGCACAATCACTATAATACGTTTCATGTTCATTTCCTTTCCACACTCAGTTTATCATTGTCA
>JAFWCP010000275.1 GCA_017536845.1 Solobacterium sp.
TCTTCAAAGGCCCGCCGGATGGATTCCAGCGTCCTTCTGACGCGGAGGTCTTCTTTTCCGTTTGTTTTCATAACAATCCGTTTGCCTGCAGCCAGGAGCGGATCTCAGCATCGGCGCTGGACACCCTGCTGCCGGTCAGGGAAAGGCCCTTGGCAATTTCTGCCGTGGGGAGTGCTTTCCTGAGGTCCTTTTCACTGCTGCCCATGCCGCTGCCTTCATTGGTGCATAAGGGCAGGATTCTTATGCCGGAAAAGTCATGGTTTTCCAGGAAAGTGAGCACGGCCATGGGATAGGTACCCCAGTAGTTGGGATAGGCCAGGATCACGGTATCATACGGTTCAATGCTTTCCAGATCCTTCTTCAATGCCGGCCGGATGCCTTTGTTCTTGTGTTCTCTGGCCTGTTCGATGCAGGTCATATATTCCTTTGCATAGGGTGTTTCCATTTCAATTCTGAAAACATCCGCATCGATCATACCGGCGATCTTTTCACAGGCGATCTCGGTATTGCCTTTGGTGATATAGCGCAAGGCGCCGGCGAAGTAGTTCTCGTCAGCCCTTGAGAAACAGGCAATCAGGGTGCTCATCTTGTGTATGCCTCCGTCTTGACCCAGACGAAATTGGATTCTCTGGCAGCGATCAGCCACTTGCCGTCAACCTTTTCGTACTGATCATGATAGATGATGCCGTTGGTGCGCATGGTGCCATTGCCGATGAGGATGGTTTCATTATAGGCAGTCCCTTTCGCATGGGTTTCGTCGATGATGTCAAACAGGGCCTGGCCGTTGTTGTGGAAGTGAATCTCAAACAGATTCATGAAAGCGGTGCAGGATTTCTCGATGGCTTCGCGGCCTTCGAAGACATGTGTCTCCCCGTTGTTTTTTGATGTCAGGGTGCCGTTTTCCATAAACAGCTGAGCCTGCTCGTGGAGCTTCATCTCGTCCGCAAGAATGCTGAAACGGTCGCAGAGTTCTTTTAATGCGAATTTTTCTTCCTGTACGTTCATCTTGTTTTTCCTCCGTTTTGTTTACGACATTATTGTACTGATGATCCATACGTCTTCAAAGCACAGATATCCTGTTTACGTGTGTTATGTAACGGATCTTCCGAAATCGTTACTTTTCCGCAAAAAAATCCCGATTGACGGGATTTCAGATCAGATAGAGAAGCGTGCCGGCCAAAGCGGTGGAGAAGATGACGGCAATCGGGTTGACCTTATATTTCCGCAAGGCAAACAGGGATACCGCAAACAGCCCCAGTTCAATCCAGTGCACGCTGCTGATTTCCGTGATCGAGCTGGTGCCGAATAAGGCAAGAAGCAGGATGGTTGTGCCGGCCGAGGCAATCATGGCCACAACCGCCGGGCGTAATTCGCCAAGCACCGACTGGACGATTTTCAGGCCGCGGAATTTCGTATAGAAATAGGCCAGGACCAGGACAATGATCAGGGAAGGCAGGATGCAGCCGATGGTGCAGACAATGGCACCGGGAAGGCCGGCCATCTTCTGGCCGACAAAGGTCGCGCTGTTGACGGCAATCGGGCCCGGGGTCATTTCCGCGATGGTTGTCAGGTCCGCGTATTCCGCCATGTTCAGCCAGCCTTTGCCTTCGACAACAAGGCTCAGGATCAGCGGCATTGCGGCATAACCGCCGCCGAAGGCAAATAAGCCGATCTGGAAATATACCAGGAACAGTTCAAGAAGGATCATTGTGCCGCCTCCTTTCCTTTGACAGCCATCGCAATCCCCAGACAGATGAACAGCAGGATGATGGCGATGGAAGATACCTTGAACCACCAGGCAGCAATGAATGCCGCAAGCATCAGGATGATGTTCAGGGTGTTTTTCGATTTGATGATATTGCCGGCCAGGTCAATGACGACGTCCACAATGATGGCGGCTACGCCGGCCCGCATGACGGTCAAGGCGATCTGGACGATCCGGTTGGTTGAGAAGGCGTCATATATCAGGCAGATGACGCTGATGATGACAATGGGCGGGATCACCGTTGCCAATACCGCTGTCAGGGCCCCGGCCAGGCCTTTGATCCGATAGCCGAAGATGACGGCGGAATTGACGGCCAGCGCTCCCGGCGCGGATTGGGCGATGGCGGTCATGTCGAGCACTTCCTCATCGCTGACCCAATGTAATTCATCGCAGAATTTCTTCCGCATCATGCCGATGATGACGAAGCCGCCGCCGAAAGTAAAGGCGGAGATGGTCATCATGGCGAAGAACAGTTTCACTAAACTCGGTTTTGTTTCCTGCATGCTGCACCTCCTGTATGCACGTATAGTATGAAGGATTGTTTCCCATTCCACAATATGTATGTTAACATGAATTGCATAACAGAAAGGTTATGCTATGACACTGCATCTTCTTGAAATCTTCCTGGCGGTCTGCCGGACGTTATCCATGACCGGGGCAGCCGACCTGCTGGGGATGACCCAGCCGGCCGTCTCAAGGGCGATCTCCGACCTGGAAGCCTACTACGGCACCGCCTTATTTGAACGGATCGGCCGTAAATTATATCTGACCGCTGCCGGCAGCACCCTGCGGGAATATGCATCCTCCATCCTTTCCGAATGCGAAGACGTCAGGAAGCTTCTGCGGGAAGAAGCGTTTCCTTCTTCCTGCCGGCTTGGCGCTACCGTGATGGCGGCAGATACTGTTCTTACGGATTTATGCCTGTACCTGCAGAAGGAGGTTCCCGGTATAAGGCTGCAGGTTTCGGTCTTCAACGCGTCAGTCATCGCGGATATGTTACGGCATAATGAATGCGACATGGCCCTGACCGACCGGATTGATGACCCTGCCTTTGTTTCTGAACCGTTTATGAAACTGAGCCTTTCCTTCTATGTCTCTGATGCGCTGTACGCACAGAGGGAAATCACGGCGGATCAGCTCATCAGACAGCAGCTGCTGTTACGGGAGAACGGGTCCGGTGCCAGTGCGGTTGTCACGCCGTTTCTCAAGGCATCCGGATGTGCCCTGTCTTCCTGCTGGCGGTGCGCCGGCAATGACCTGCTGTATGAACTGGCCGAAGCGGGGATGGGCTTTGCCTTCCTGCCCGATGCGTATGTAAGACGCCGGAAGAGCTTTGTCCTGCATAGGGTTGCCGTGGATGATACGGCCTTTGAACGCGTTGTCTACCTGGTCCGGCTGAACCAGAAATACCTCACCCGCCAGCTGCGGGCGTGTTATGAAAAGATCCATGCCTTCAGCAGCCTGAAGAAGGCATAGAGTGTCCTGCTTTTCTCTGTGCATGTTTTCCGTTATCATGATGCCAGGAGGCTTTTTATGAAAACACTTGTTGCTTATTATTCTGCATCGGGCACCACGGCGGAAACCGCCAAAATGATTGCCGAAGAAACCGGTGCCGCGCTGTTTGAAATCAAGGCGCAGAAACCGTATACGGACGCGGACCTGAACTGGAAAAACCCGCTCGCCCGCTGCAACCGGGAAAAGATCCTCAATGCGGATGTTCCTGTGCAGGGGACTGTTGCTGAATTTTCGGCGTATGATACCGTCTATCTTGGCTTTCCCATCTGGTATTATGGAGCACCCAACATCATCAGAACATTCGTTAAGGATTATGACTGGTCAGGCAAAAAGGTCGTGCTCTTTGCCACTTCCGGCGGCAGCAGCTTTGGGAAAACTGTTGACCATCTCAAGCCGTTTATGAAAAACGGAACCATTGTCAGCACGAAACTGCTCA
>JAFWCP010000276.1 GCA_017536845.1 Solobacterium sp.
GCTTGCGCACCGACCTTTGCATCATGGAGGATCAGATCACCTGGACAAAGGAAAATACGGAAGGACAGACCATCTTCATCGATGAGATCGTCCTGCCGTAAGCTTAAAAAACAGACTCATGATGAGTCTGTTTCTGTTTATCTGGATACCTTCAGTCGGTTCAGTGCCTTTTCCAGAGCGATTTCCGCTCTCTGCAGATCGATGTTCGGATTGGCGGAATGGATTCTCTCTTCCGCCCTGGTCTTCGCATTTTCAGCACGTGCAACGTCGATATCTCTCTTGTTTTCAATGGCGTCGGTCAGGATTTCAGCCTTGTTGTCGCGGAAGTAGAACAGTCCGCCGGCAACGGCATATTCTTCCCTGACGCCGTTTTCATCTGTGGCCATCTTGCCGATCCTCAGCATTGTGACTAACGGCATATGGTTGGGCAGGATGCCCTGGTTGCCGCCTACAGCCTCAATGTTGACGATGGTTGCGTCCATTTCCTTGTATACACCTTCCGGTGTGACGATCCGGCAATGAATTACATCACTCATTTCAGTGATTCAGCTTTCTTGACAACATCTTCGATTGTGCCGACGCTGAGGAAAGCTGCCTCCGGCAGATCATCGTACTTGCCGTCAAGAATTTCTCTGAAGCTTCTGACGGTATCCTGTACAGGTACATAGACACCCGGCAGACCGGAGAACTGCTCGGCAACGGCAAACGGCTGCGACAGGAAGTTTCTGACTCTTCTTGCACGGTTGACGATCTTCTTATCCTCTTCACCGAGTTCTTCCATACCGAGGATGGCGATGATATCCTGCAGTTCCTTGTATCTCTGCAGGATCTGCTGCACTTCCCGTGCCGCCTGGTAATGGTCTTCACCGATGACCAGCGGATCCAGCATACGGGAAGAAGATCCCAGCGGATCGACGGCCGGATAAATACCCAGCGCAGCAATGGAACGGTCAAGAACCAGTCTGGCGTCCAGATGTGAGAATGTTGTCGCCGGAGCCGGGTCGGTCAGGTCATCGGCAGGGACATAAATCGCCTGCACGGATGTGATGGAACCCTTGTCCGTAGATGTGATTCTTTCCTGCAGCTGGCCCATTTCGGTTGCCAGGGTCGGCTGGTAGCCGACGGCACTCGGCATACGGCCCAGCAGCGCCGATACTTCCGAACCCGCCTGGGTGAAACGGAAGATGTTGTCGATAAACAGAAGGACATCCTGATGTTCTTCATCACGGAAGTATTCCGCCATGGTCAGAGCACTCAGGGCAACACGCATTCTGGCGCCCGGGGACTCATTCATCTGGCCGTATGTCAGAACGGTGTTCTTCAATACGCCGGATTCCTTCATTTCATAATACATGTCATTGCCTTCACGGGTTCTTTCACCGACGCCGGCGACGACGGTTCTGCCGCCGTGCTCAATGGCGATATTGTGGATCAGTTCCTGCATCAGGACGGTTTTGCCGACACCGGCACCGCCGAACAGGCCGATCTTACCACCCTTGGCATACGGACACAGCAGGTCGATGACCTTGATGCCTGTTTCCAGGATTTCACTGGTTGTCTGCTGCTGGGCAAATGTCGGTGCAGGTCTGTGGATCGGCATATGCTTTGTCGCATTGACCGGTCCCAGTCCGTCAATCGGCTCACCCAGTACGTTGAACATCCGGCCAAGAACCTCGTCACCGACAGGAACCTGGATGGATGTCCCGGTATCTTCACAGTCCATGCCTCTGACAAGACCGTCCGTCGATGACATGGCGATACATCTGACCGTATCATCGCCGATGTGCTGGGCGACTTCAGCCACCATCATTCCGCCTTCAGCGTCATTCTGAATTCTGATGGCGTTCTTAATGGAAGGTAAATGACTAGGATCAAACCGGATGTCTATAACCGGTCCGATGACCTGTACGATTTTTCCTGTTACACTCATACCATACCTTCTTTCTTATACCGCGGCTGAACCGCCGACAATCTCGGTGATTTCCTGTGTGATTGCGGCCTGACGTGCCTTGTTGTATTCCAGCATCAGGCTGGAGCTCAGCTCATCCGCGTTATCCGTCGCCGTCTTCATCGCGACTCTTCTGCTGCCCTGTTCACTGGTTGTCGATTCCATCCAGTCGGCATACGCAACATTCTGGATCATCATCGGAATTAAATTGTTCAGAATCGCTTCGGCACTGGGCTCAAACAGCGTTTCCACATGGGCAGTATTTGGTTTTTCCTCTTTCAGTTCCATCTCCGCCGGCAGCAGCTGGTCAAATTCGGGCCTGAATGTCATGGTGTTGACAAATTCTGTATACAGAAGCTGGAACATATCCACCTTCTGTTCTTCATACATTTTCGTGCCCTTTTCGACATATTCCTTCAGCTGCAGATATGTCAGACGGTCGGAAGAGATCGGTGCCTCATTGAGGAGATTGAAGCCAAGTTCCTTGAACTGGCTGTACAGCGAAGTCCCAATCAGGACGATCGGGTCTTCGGGATTGAGGTTGTCTTTTGCCATACGCAGAATATTCGCGTTATAGCCTCCGCACAAGCCAAGATCCGAACAGAAGATCATTGTCATCTTCCGGTTGCCAAGATGTTTGTTCTTTAAGAAGATGCAGTCTGCATCTTTGTTCTTGGCAACGATTTCATCCACGGTATCCTGCAGACGCTGGGCATATTCCTTGTTTGCCTCCATCTTCGCTCTCTGCTTGAATAACTTGGCATTGGCAATCATCTCCATTGCCCGGGTAATCTTTCTTGTGGAATCGACGGATTTGATTCTGGTACGCAGCGCCTGTTTTGACTGCGACATACTACTTCACTCCTCTGACGAGGGTATACCGCTCCAGCGCCTCCTGCATACCGGTCTTGATTCTTTCGATCAGCTCATCATCCAGCTTGCCCTTTTCTTCAATCTCATTGCAGACATCCGCATGGTTCTCATGGAAGATTCTGTGCAGTGTATTTTCAAAGGATCTGATATCGCTGATGTCAACGTCATTCATATAGCCGTTCTTTGCGGCAAACAGCGACAGGACCTGGTCGGTCATGGACATCGGCTGGTACTGCGGCTGCTTGAGCAGTTCTGTAAGCATGGCACCATGGTCAATGATCTTCTTTGTCGTTGCATCCAGGTCGGAACCGAACTGGGCAAAGGTGAGCATTTCATGGTACTGTGCCAGATCCAGCTTCAGGGAAGAAGATACATTCTTCATCGCCTTGGTCTGGGCATTCGAACCTACACGTGATACGGAAAGGCCGGAATCTACCGCCGGTCTGACGCCGGCCGCAAACAGGTCAGTCTGCAGGAAGATCTGTCCGTCCGTAATGGAAATGACATTGGTCGGAATGTAAGCCGAGATGTCACCGGCCTGGGTCTCGATGATCGGCAGTGCGGTTAAGGAACCGCCGCCCAGTTCATCTGACAGCTTGGCTGCCCGCTCCAGCAGCCTGGAGTGGAGGTAGAAGACATCGCCCGGGTACGCTTCACGTCCGGGAGGCCTTCTCAGCAGCAGTGACATGGTACGGTAGGCAACCGCGTGCTTGGACAGATCGTCATAGATGATCAGGACATCCTTGCCCTCTTCCATCCATTCTTCACCCATCGCACAGCCGGCATACGGCGCAATATACTGCAGCGGCGCCGACTCGGATGCGGAAGCGTTGACGATGACCGTGTATTCCATGGCATCGTTTTCTCTGAGCTTCTGCACAAGACGGGCAACGGTGCTTTCCTTCTGGCCGATGGCAACGTAAATGCAGTTTACATTCTTGCCTTTCTGGTTGATGATGGTATCAATCGCAATGGCGGTCTTGCCTGTTTCACGGTCGCCGATGATCAGTTCTCTCTGGCCCTTGCCGATGGGGATCATGGAATCAATGATCTTCAGGCCGGTCATCAGAGGCTGGCATACGGACTTTCTTGTCATGACTCCGGGCGCGACCCTTTCAACAGCTCTTGTCTTTGTACTGTAAATCGGACCTTTGTTATCAATCGGCTGACCGAGGGCATTGACGACTCTGCCAAGCATGCCGTCGCCGACCGGCACTTCGACAATCCTGCCGGTGCGCCTGACCTCGTCGCCTTCCTTGATCTCCGTATCACTGCCGAGCAATACGGCGCCGATATGATCTTCTTCAAGGTTCAGCACCATTCCCATGATGCCGTGGGGGAACTCGAGAAGTTCCGAGGACATTGCCTTGTCAATGCCCTGAACCATGGCAATTCCGTCACCTACAGAGATGACATAGCCTACGTCGTCGGAATGAATCTGCTGATCATAGTTCTTAATCTGTTCCTTGATCAAAGCACTGATTTCTTCCGGTCTGATCTGGTTCATGCCTGTCCTCCTTTCAACAATGTTTCTCTCATCGAATCTATCCTGTTCTTCATGGTGGCGTCAGTGACGTTGTTTCCGACAGTGACTTTGATGCCGGCAATCACGGAAGGATCCACTCTGTTTTCCAGAACGATCTTCTTGCCGTGCTTCGCCTGCAGGGCGTTGCGGATTCTTGTCAGGTCTGCATCCCTGAGCGGCCTTGCGGACAGGACAACGGCATGTTCAATGCCCATGCTGTCTTCTGCCAGCCTGACAAAGTCCTCAAGGGTTTTCTGCATGTAATACACTCTTCCCTTATCCACCATCAGCTTCATCAGACGGATCATGTCACCGTCAGCGGCTTTGGAAAACACCGCCGTGATGAAGTTCTTCTTTTCTTCTTTTGTGATCTTTACAGCCCGCAGCAGGATGTTTACATCCGGGTTTTCCCGAAATGCCCGCAGAAGCTGTTCTGCCTGTTCTTTCTTTGCCTCAATCGTACCGTTCTCTCTGGCCAGTTCAAACAGACCCTGCGCGTAGCGCTGCGCAATTTCAGCTGCCATGAGCTTCCGCGTCCTTTACAAATGCGTCAATGGCCTGACGGTCGAGCGCTTCGCCGTTCTGTTCACCGATCAGACGGGATGCGGCTGCCATGGCGACTTCCACCATTTCATTCCGCATATCCTGATACATTGCCTGACGTTCGGCTTCCATCTGCTCATGCGCTTTTTTCTTCAGGGCATCGGCTTCTTTGTCGGCCTGTGCCAGAATGCCGGCCTTTTCATCTTTGGCCTGTCTGACTGCAGCATTGACGATATCCTCCGCCTTGCTGGAAGCTTCATTCAGCTGGGCCAGAGCTTTTTCTCTGTCGCTGAGAGCTTCGGCCTTGGCCTGTTCACTGGCGTTCAGGTCTGACTGCATTTTCTCCGTGCGGGCGTCAAGGAATCTCTTGACCGATTTCCACAGGAACTTCCGCATGAGCAGGAACAGAACCAGTGTACTGCAGAGCTGTACGATCATTGTCACCGGATTGGGTACCAGCTGGGCAACGATGTCAACATCTATCATCTTTCTTACTCCGTTTCAGGATCAAAGATTCGGATAGACAAACATCAGAAGAATGGAAACAAGAAGACCATAGATCGCGCAGGTTTCGGAAAGCGCGATACCGAGAATCATTGTTGAACGAACCTTGGATTCGGCCTCGGGATTCTTACCGATGGCATCGCACGCATGCGCTGCAGCAGTACCTTCACCAAGACCTGTCATCATACCGGTCATAACCGCCAGACCGGCGCCAATTGCAATTAAACCCTTATTGATATCCATATTATTCTCCTCCTTCGTCTGAAATATGAACTCACTTTTTCACTTCGTCGGGAATGTCATTACCGACAAGAACGATCGTCAGCGTTACAAAGACAAGCGTCTGGATGAAACCGCTGAAGAGGTCGAAATACGCATGCAGGATGGGAGCGATAATCGGACCCATGAAATTGAAGACCTTGATGCCGGAACCGGCAAACAGACCCGCAATCGTATTTGACAGATACTGGCAGAATGAGTAGATGAGCTGCATCATGATTCCGCCGCACAGGATGTTTCCGAACAGACGCAGCGACATGGAAATCATGGTCGAGAACTTGCCGAAAATGTTCATCGGCAGCATCACTGCGATCGGTTCCAGGAAGGAATGGAAGTATCCCTTGACACCCTGATACCTGAACTCCACAACCTGAATCATGACCCAGGTAATAATCGCCAGAAGCAGCGTTACCGAGAGATTCGCGGTGGGAGAGCTGAGCCCGAACATCGAGATGATGTTCGAGAAGAAGATGTAGACCCATAACACGAGAATGTAAGGGGTCATCCGGTCGGCGTATTTATCACCAACATTGTCACGGACTGTGTTGTACACCATCTGCACTCCGATTAAGACAGGAGCCAGAATGCCTTTCGGCTCAGCCAGCGGATCCGCTTTGTCCAGCTTCTTTGACAGAAGCACGATCGCCAGCCCCATCAGCACCGTGATCAATATGATGACATACACATCCGATTGAATTGTCATGACATCACTCCTTTCGTGCCAGACCATACAGCGCCCCGATGACCGATGCAATTTTTATCAGCATCATGCCAAGGGCGGCCGTAAAGATATTCAGAAATTGAGGAAACCGTATGCCGGCATACAGAACGCCCGCCATCAGGGCGTAATTTCCGAGGAAATGCAGCAGGCCGGTTCCCGCTTTTGACGTCCCGGTTTTCAGGACGCCGGTCCAGAATATTTCATTCCGTTTGTAGGAAACCACGCTGACCAGGCATCCGGCCAGGAAGCCCAGGCCGTACGGGATGCCGAACAGCAGGCCGATGGCCGTGCCGGCAGCCATGACGATCCAGGCGATCTTCCAGAGTCTCTGATCCATTTTCCTACAGCCTTTGCAGGCTTGTTTTTATTTTATTGATGGCGCACAGAAATACAAGCATTGATTCTTTTATTCCGCAAAAGATTCTTCCAGACATCCGAGCAGTTCAAGAATCCGGTTGAGATCTTCCGTATCGGAGTAGGAAATCGTCAGGGCCTTCTTCGATACGCTGACCTGGGTGCCAAGCTTTTCCTGCATCCGCATTTCCAGGTCTCTTGTCCATGGATCCTTCTCCGGCTTCTTCTTCACCACCGGTGTTTCGTTGAGCTTCTTGACATACGCTTCCACCTGGCGGACGGACATCTTTTCCCTGTGGATGTGCTCGGCCGTTTCCGACATCAGCGTTTCATCCTTGAGCGCCAACAGCGGCCGGACATGTCCCATGGACAGCTTCTTGTCCACAACCATCTGCTGCACATCACCCGGCAGCTTCAGCAGCCGCAGGATGTTGGCGCAGTATTCACGTGACTTGCCGACCCGCTCAGCCAGCTTTTCCTGTGTATATCCCAGGCTGCGGATCAATGAATCATACGCCTGGGCTTCTTCGATGGGGTTGAGGTCTTCTCTCTGGACGTTCTCGAGAATCGAGATTTCCATCATCTGTTCATCGGTGAAGTCCACTTCGATGCAGGGCACTGTTGTCAGCTCTGCCATGCGGGCTGCCCGCAGTCTTCTTTCACCGGTGATCAGGTCATAGCCGGTAATGCCCTTGCGCACCAGCAGCGGTGTAAAGATGCCGTGAATCCTGATGGATTCCGCCAGTTCGTTTAAGGCTTTCGGTTCAAATTCCTTTCGCGGCTGATAGGGATTCGGCCGGATATCGTCAATCGCGATTTCCAGCTCCTTCCGTCCCGGGACCCGGAGGGAATTGTTTTCAATGTCGTTGAGAACCTTTTCCACATCCGCGCCGAACAGGGCGTCAAGCCCTCTGCCGGAGAGGCCGCTTTTCTTCTTGGCTGCCATCAGTTCTTCCCTTTCTCATTCGCGGAAATCACTTCCTTGACAAGCATGGCATAAGCCTTGGCACCTTCACTGCGGGTATCAAATTCAAAGATGGTCTGCTGGAAGGAAGGTGCTTCCGAGAGTCTGACATTGCGGGGAATATGGGTCTTGTAGACCTTCTCCTTGAAATACTTCCGGACTTCCTGCTGCACTTCCACAGAGAGCTTGGTACGGGCATCAAACATGGTAAGCAGTACGCCTTCAATGGACAGATGCGGGTTGAACAGCCTCTGTACCAGACGGATCGTGCTCAAGAGCTGGGTCAGCCCTTCCAGAGCAAAGTATTCACACTGCACCGGGATCAGCACCGAATCGGCAGCGGTCAGGGCATTGTTGTTCAACAAGCCCAGGGCCGGCGGGCAGTCGATGATGATGTAGTCAAAGTTTTTCCTGATCGGGTCGAGCTTGTTTTTCAGCATCTGCTCTCTGTGCAGCTCATACTGTGCCATATCCGATTCCGCCGCAGCCAGTTCATTGTTGGCAGGGATGACCCACAGAGGCGGAATCTGCAGCCTGATCATCGCATCTTCCGCAGATACGTCATTCAGCATGACATCGTAGATCGTGTAATGATCGCCCAGACCGTTCTTGTTGGCGCCGACACCGTGCGTGGCATTTGCCTGGGCGTCAAAGTCCACAAGAAGCACTCTCTTCTTGTAATAAGCCAGACCTGCCGCCAGGTTCATTGCCGTTGTCGTTTTGCCTACGCCGCCTTTCTGATTGGCGACCGCAATAATCTTTCCCATAGCCTTATTCTCCTTTATTCTTCGGGAACGTGATCACGACATGGACATCGTCATCCGTTTCCTTCGTCTCGCTGCGTACGGTAATCCCCATTTTCTCGATCAGCTTGATGCACTGAGCGACCGAATTCAGGCCGATCTGGATATTCCGCGAATACCCTTTCGTCTTATGCCTTCTCTTCTTCACTTTGGGGGTGATGATCTTTTCAATATAGGTTTCCGTCTCCCGGACGTTCATGTCCGCATCCAGGATATGGTGGTAGACGTCCTTCTGTTTTTCCGGCGGCACATTCAGCAAGGCCCGGGCATGACGCTCGGTGAGTTTTCCTTCCACAACGCCTTCCTGAATCTCTTCCGGCAGGTTCAGCAGACGGATCTTGTTGGCCAC
>JAFWCP010000277.1 GCA_017536845.1 Solobacterium sp.
AGGGTATCATGATGATGCAAGAGGTAAACAAGATGGAAATACTGAGATGTGAACACCTGCGCAAGGTGTATGGGACAGAAGAAAATCAGACAATCGCGCTGGATGATGTCAGCTTTACGGTCAGCCAGGGCGAGTTCATTGCCGTGATCGGGCCTTCCGGGTCCGGCAAATCCACCTTGCTGCATATCCTGGGCGGTGTGGACAAGCCCACTTCCGGGAAGGTGGCTGTTGCCGGGGAAAACCTCGCCGAGCTCAATGAAAGCAGGCTGGCGATTTTCCGCCGTCGTCATATCGGCATTGTCTACCAGTTCTACAACCTGCTGCCGGTGCTGAATGTGGATGAAAACATCGTCCTGCCGCATCTGCTGGACGGCAGAAAGCCGGACCGGGAAAGGCTGGACAGCCTGGTGGATTACCTGGGGCTTAAGAACCACCGCACCCACCTGCCTTCACAGCTTTCCGGCGGCCAGCAGCAGCGGGTCTCGATCGGCCGGGCCCTGTATTCAAGGCCGGCAATCCTGTTATGCGATGAGCCGACCGGGAATCTGGACAGGAAAAACGGCATGGAGATCATTGAACTGCTCAAGGATTCCAACCGGCGGCTGAAACAGACGATCATCCTGATTACACATGATGAATCCGTTGCCCTGCAGGCGGACAGGCTGATTTATATCGAAGACGGCAGAATCCGTCGGGACGAAGCCATCCGGGTACTGAGGTGAGAACATGTTCAGAAGAAATATTGTCCATGACGTTACCCGTCAGTACCTTCTCTTAAACAAAAGAAGGACCATCATCTCCATCGTGACATTGATGTTGACGGTGGTGCTGTTAACGTGTGTGTTTGTCGGCCGTGATACTGTTATCAACGGTTTTACGAAGCTGGCTGAGCAGGAATACGGCAGCTGGCACATTGCCTGCTATGACATTGACGAAAAACAGTATGAACAAATCCAGGCGCTGCCGGATGTCCGGGAAACTGCCGTCACTGAAAACCTGATGTACACTGCCTTTGCGCAGTCCGGCAATCCATTCAGACCGTTTCTGAACCTGCGTCTGTGCTCGGAAAAAGCCATGGCATGGACCAATGTTGTCCTGGCGGAAGGCCATATGCCGCAGAAGGATAATGAAATCGTCATTTCAAAAGCCGCGCTGGATGAGCAGAGCACTGTTAAAATCGGCGATGTCATCCATGCCGACTGCTTTACCCGGGCCATTTCCTACAGCGGTGAGGGAAGAACTGTCTTTCCTTACCAGGGCGTGATCATTGAAAGCGGTGAAACGCAGGAAGTGGATATCAGCTTTCCTTACTGGCCTGAAGATTCGGACTTCTGGCTGGAACATGATGACATCCATACACCCCTGGGCTTTGTCAAAGACTATGTCATCACCGGGTTTATCGAACCGCCTGTCTATGAAAACGAAGACAGTGCCGTGTATACCGCCATTGCCATGATTGATGAAGAACATCATGCCGAAAGATTCAACTGTCTTCTGAAAGCTGACAATGCGAATGAGATGTCCTTTGCGATAAGGGCAATCTTGGATGGACAGGGCAGCTATGACGTCAATGAAAAGGTGCTGTCCTTTACCGGCGACAGCTCTGAAAGCTCCTTCAACGTGCTGGTCATTGCCATGCAGGTATTCCTGTGCGTGCTGATTGTCTTTGCGGCCGTGATCCTGATCCGTTCGCTGTTTCAGCTTTCCTATGATGAAAGACGGGTGTACCTGGGCATGCTGGGAAGCATCGGAGCGACGGCAAGGCAGAAGCGCAGCAGCGTGTATTATGAAGCTTACTTTTATCTGCTGCCGGCATTGGTCTTGGGGATTCCATTGGGTTTCCTGGTCATCCTGGCCGGAACAAAGCTGGTCATGCCGATGTTGCTGGGAATGCTGGATATTCAGACAAACGGACAGCTGCAGTGGTTTCTCAGCATAAAGCCGCTGGCCATTGTGCTGGTGGTGCTTGTCGCCATGGTAACCGTGCTGCTTTCCGCCCTGGTGCCGGCTGTCAGGATCGGGAAAATCCCGCCGATTGAAGCCATCCGCGGGAATGAGGGAAAAGGTTCAAAACCGCATCAGACGGATCTTTCCCTCAGTGCGCACAGGCTGCTGGCCAGAGGCTTTGTCCGCCATGAAAAAAAGAAGTCAAACGGCATCATTTCCGCTTTGAGCGTCTATCTGATCATCCTTTCGGTGGTAAGCTTTGCGTCATCGCAGGTGATTGACATGGCGGATTACCGCTTAAGTGAAAAGGGGACGCTGACCATTGATGACAGCGCCTATAATCCTGCCCATGATACCATAAACCGCAAGGCGTATTATCTTGGCGGCCAGGATACCGAAGGGCTGATGCCTGAGGTGCTGGCAGAACTGAAAGCAACAGACGGGATTGAAGATGTGCACGAGGTTTCTTCCCTGACCTTTGCCCTGATGGTGGATATCAATGTATATTCGCAGGAATGGCTGGATACATACCGGACCATCCTTTCCCGGTATTACCCGGAAGGGCTGTCAGAGGAAGAATTCCGGACGTATACGGAAAACCATAACTCATGCCTGAATCTTGTGGTGATTGCGGATGAGGAATATGAGAAAATGCGCCGGAAGGTAAACGGGCTTGACCATGGCGTGCTGTTTATGAAGAGCGGGGAGATGTCTACCAAGTCGCAGTCCATCTTTGGCCGCAGTGCGGAATATCTCTTCCGTGGAATTGAAAAGATGAGTTCGCTTTCTCAAGGGGATGTCTTTCCGGCTCATTACGGGGATGAAGAAGCACTGCTGGTGACGGCCGGCTTTGTGAGCAACGACGATCTGAAAGGCCTGGTGGAAATCCATGATGACTATCTCTGGGGCATCCTGTCGGAAAGCGATGCGGCTGAACTTGTGGAAACAATCCCGGCCCTGGCAAATCTCTTTGAACGTGATGTGTATTTCCGGGCCGACCTGTCCGTTGCTTCCGCAAGAGAACTGACTGAGAAGCTGGAACGGCTGGAAGCGGAGAACCTGCATTTCTTCCCGATGCGCACAGGCTCACTGTATTCCTTCAAAACCATGATTGCCGGACTGATCAGGATCATCATGGTATGCTTCACTGTCCTTGCCTCTTTGATCTGCTATCTGAACCTCTGGAATGCATTGAAAGGCCTGCTGAACGGGAGAAAACAGGAACTGGCAATGCTGGAAAGCATCGGGGCTGAGAAAAAGCAGGTCTATGCGGCATTGGTGAATGAACTTCACATCCTGATCGCAAAAGCACTGCTCATTGCTGTTCCGGTGATTGTGGTATTATGTGTTCTGATCCGGAAGCTGATTGCGGCAAAGTTTGGGACTTTTGCCCTTTCCTTCCCGTTTATTTCCCTGGGAATAACGGCCGGGATCACCCTGGCCCTGGTATATGGAATGGAGTGGCTGATCGTGCGGAAGAGCACCGGCTCCATCATGGAGAACATCCGCGCCATCGGCTAGAAAGGAGAGCATTATGATACTGCTTGTCGAAGATGACCCGATCATTGTGGAAGGGCTGCTGCTGACAATGCGGCAGGAAGGCTTTGAGATGCTCACGGCGCAAAGCAAAGGCGAAGCAACAGATCTTTGGGCAAGGTTCCACGAGCAGATTGAACTGTGCCTGCTGGACATCACTTTGCCCGATGGGACAGGCTATGAAATCTGTGAATTCATACGGCAGACAAGCGATGTCCCGGTGCTGTTCTTAACCGCCATGGATGATGAAATCCATACCGTGCTGGCGTTGGAAAACGGGGCGGATGACTACATTACCAAGCCCTTCCATATCCGGGAACTTGTCGCCCGCATGAAGGCGGTTTTACGAAGAAGCGGCACTGCCGTGAACCGGAATGTGCGCAGGGTGAAGGACAATGTCATTGACCTTTCCTCTGCCAAGGTGTACCGGGGCAATGAGGAAGTCGTCCTTTCCGCCATGGAGTACAAGCTGCTGCTGATAATGCTTTCCCATCAGGGGCAGGTGCTGACCAGAAGGCAGATCCTGGACATCCTGTGGGATGATGCCGGTGCCTTTGTGGAAGACAATACCTTGACGGTCTATATCCGCAGGCTGCGCAATAAGCTGGATGATGCGGAAGGGGAATGGATTGAAACCGTCCGCGGCATGGGCTACCGGCTGAGGAGGGATGTATGATATACGCTTTCCTGATTCTTGTCATCCTTGTGCTTGTGGTCATCCTTTTCCGCATGAAACAAAGGACAGACAGGTCTGTTGATCAGCTGATCGACTATCTGACAAGGGTGCAGGACCGCCGGGAAATGCCGCCTTTGCAGGAAGAAGCGGAAGGCAGGATGAAGATCCTGCAGAGCGAGATCTACAAGGTATCTTCAGCATTGATGGAAGAATATGCCAACGAAGCGGCCAAAAACAGGTATCTTGAGGACATGCTGGAAAACATCTCCCACCAGATCAAGACGCCTTTGACTTCCATCGTGATCATGAACGACCTGCTCAAGCGGGACGCGTTAAGTGAAGCCGAGCGCAAGAAATGCCTGATACGCATTGACCAGGAAACTTCCCGGATCACCTGGCTGACAATGACCCTGTTAACGATTGCCAGGCTTGACGCCGGTTCTCTGGTGTTGAAAAAGGAAGAGGTCAGGCTGAAGGATGTCATTGATGATATCCTTTCTTCGCTTGCCATCCAGGCCGACCTCAAGGATGTTGCCATGAAAGAAGATATCTCTGAGAATATCATCATCACCGGGGATAAGGAGTGGACAAGGGAAGCCTTCCTGAACATCATCAAGAACTGTCTGGAACATACCGATTCCGGCAGCATTATTGTCAAAGCGAACCAGACAAATATCGCATCGGAAGTCATCATCAGCGATACCGGCAAGGGGATTGACCCCAGGGACCTGCCGCATATCTTTGAACGGTTTTACCGCGGTTCAAACAGCGGCAGCGGATCGATCGGCATCGGCCTGGCTCTGTCAAAACTGCTGGTCAACATGCAGAATGGGGTCATTGACGTGAGCAGTGAAGTGGGAAAAGGAACAGCATTCACCATCCGCTTCTACAGGGATGTGACAATATGAAACCATTGTCCGGGACTGGGCCGGGATGATAAAATCAGAGTATCAGATCGGAGGTACAGAAAATGATCAAGGTTTACGGAATGCCTACATGCCCTTACTGTGATTATGTGCATGAACAGATCAAGGGGCGTGAAGATGAGTTTGAATACATCAACATCGGTGAAAACATCCGGAATATGAGTGCCTTTACAAGGCTGCGTGACACGAACCCAGTCTTTGACCGCTTAAAGGCAATGGGGGATGTCGGCATCCCGGCCTTTGTGTTTGAGGACGGACGTGTTTCCGTCGATCCGGCCGATGCCGGGCTGATTGAGTTCGGTTCCCCGGGTGCCTGCTCGATTGCCGATCACAAAAGCGGCAGAAAAGGCTGCTGAGAATATCACTCATGACCATGAACCTGTCTGCTGTGCACCATAAGCAGATCTCTACAAGGTTTGTCCTGCATTTGGTGAAGGAAGGCTCAGGAGCGTGATTGTTCTGCGGAGAATGAAGATTGCCTGAAAGGGTCTGGAAAGAAGGTTCCGGATCCTTTTTTGCATGGTTACTGAAGAGAACAGAAAAAGACAGATTCTGATCTGAACCTGTCTTAAGGAAAGTGTTTCGAAGGATTGGAACAGTCCGGATATTGTACGTATTATGCGGCTGTCAGGATTTCTACGGATTTCCGCAGGGTTGTTTCATCACCGGTATTGCCCGGGAAGATGACATACGGCGTTTTCGGGAAACGTGATTCTTCACCGGTCTGCCATACCGGAATGCCTGGCTGAATCTGGCCGAGCACATTTGCCCGCTTGACAGCCAGAGCTTTGGTACCGACATCGGAAGAGGTGATGCCGCCCTTGGCAATGACAAACGCGGGGGTGACAGAGAGCCTGCCGACAAGGCTCTGAACACCGTCCGAAATTCTGACCGAACGGATCAGGGCGGATTCCCTGGTATCATTTTCCACTTCAAGCAGCTTCCGGCATGTGAAGCACACGGCTGTCTTGCCGCTGCGGATGATTTCTTCTTCTGCCTTGACACAGCGTTCGATTTCTGCGTTAAAGGCTTCATCACCGTCCAGAACCAGGTTGGAGTTGAATTCCACCGGCACGACGCAGTCCAGCTTGAGAAGTTCATTCAGCTGTGCGGTTGTCTTTGCGGTATGGGAGCCGACCACGACGATCCCGCTGTATCCGGTGCTCAGGGTGACCATGTCGTTTCTTGTAAGCAAAGGCCTGTCAGAAATGCCGCCCATGACCTTGACCAGGCCGGCTGCTGTTCTGAACATATAGTGTTTTCCCTGTTTCATTGCTCTGTAGAGGGCAATGGCGAACACCTTGATGTCACAGTAATCCACCGCATTGACAACGATTTTGTTGAAATCACTGACAGCTGCCAGCTGGGCGGTGATTTTTTCATAATCCTGATTTCTCAGGTCCGCAAGTGAGATGCAGGTGACGCTGTCTGCCTTGTATTCCCCCTGCGTTTTTTCTTCAATGTATTCCGGCAGGCTGCTGTGGCTGTAGCCGAAGGTACGGTCTTTGGCAAATTCTGTTTCAGCAGCCGGGACAAGAACATCACCTTGTCTGACGTAATGGACATCGTCGATGGTGAAGCGGCCGCCTTCTTTGAAGAAGGGGCACATCACTTCACCGTCAATCCGATGGCCGTCCGCCTCCATGCCCTCGCGCAGGAGGCAAGGCTCCAGGGGATAGTGGCCTCTTAATGTCGAGTCTGAGCGGCTCATGATCATGTAATCAATGCCGGTTTCACGGGCAGCCTTTGCCACCCGCAGGGCGATGTCTTTATGTACCTGGGTGGTTTCGTTTGCTGTCATGCCGCGGCTGTTGGTCAGGATATAGAACACCTTGTTTGTTTCCCTGAAGCCGGCAAGGATGGATTCTTCACTCCAGTCGGTATAGACGGAAATGTCATGGACCGTCTGGACGCCGGTGGGGTCATCATCGAGAACGACGATTTTCTGCCCATTCTGTTCGATTTCCTTTTTCAGAAGTTCATCCACCGCTGCTTCATCCACCGGCGGAAATGTTTTAAGAATATTTGCGGAAAGGTTCATGGCTTACTCCTTGGTATCGCTTCTGACTTCGATTCCGGCCAGTTCTTCAAAGTACTGCACATATCCGCCGTGGTCATCGTTCATATGGCCATGGGCTTTGAGTGCCTGCTGGATTTCAAACAGCTGGGCAGTGAAAGGAACTGGAACATCTAGATCATGCGCGGTCGCGAGAACGTTCTTGATATCTTTGTGGTTGATGGAAATCCTGCCGCCGGGAATGAAGTTTCTGGCGCACATCAGCGGTGCCTTGGCATCAAGGACGGCTGATCCGGCCAGGCCGCCGCGGATTGCCTTGTAGACTTTCATCGGATCAGCACCGGCCTTGGTCGCAAGGACAAGCGCTTCCGAAACGGCACAGATATTCAGGTTGACGATGATCTGGTTGGCAAGCTTTGTGATGGAGCCGGAGCCGCTCGGGCCGATTAACAGGGAACTGTTTCCCATGATTTCAAAATACGGCAGCATTCTCTGATAATCCGCTTCATCCCCGCCGCACATGATGGCAAGGGTGCCGGCAACGGCACCGGGCTCACCGCCGGATACAGGTGCGTCGACAAAGCCGACGCCTTTCTCCTTCAGATGGTCATAGCAGTAACGGCTCTCTGTCTGGGTGACGCTTGAAAGGTCGCAGACCAGGCTGCCGGCATGAATCTTTTCCGCGACACCGTTTTCGCCGAAGAGGACGGACTGAACGATGGGGCCGTTGGGAAGGATGGTCATAATGACATCGCAGTTTTCCCCGATTTCGCTGTATGTGCCGGCTTTGGCACCTGCGGCAACAAGCGCACTGACCGCTTCTTCGTTCAGGTCACAGACCGTCAGATCAACACCTGCCTTGAGCAGGTTGAGGGCCATGGGCTTTCCCATGATGCCCAGTCCGACAAAACCAACTTTTTCCATGTTATTTATCTCCTTCATCTGTTTTTATTCTTCACGAACTTATCGGGAAAGTCCAGTCTTTCAGCATATGTTTTTTCGTTATCGAAAAACTTCATATGATGGCCTCTTTCGGGCAGAGAATATCGGTCAGAAGGAAATGCCGTCAGAAAACACAGGGCAATGGCCCTGTGTGTATCCGTTTCCTGAAGTGTTCCCGGCAAATGAAACAGGGAACCGCATCTTCTGCAGTTCCCATTGCATTTCAATGGAGGGTTTCCAGGAATGCTTTCATACTTTTGTGGGATACGTCGCCGTAATAGCTGTATTCCACGCCGTTGTAAGTGAAGGTAACAGTCACCATTTTTTCTACGCCGGGGTTAGGGCTTTCCCATACGGCCGGACCGAAGCCGTCGCCGTTTACGTTATTTGTCGTATAGATCAAAGCATCGGTATCAATCGAATTGATGTGGTAGATTTCAAAGGATTCGTTTTCGCTGATGAGCGTTTCATCCGGAATTGTGATGTCAGCGGCATAATAACCGGCTTCTTTCATCAGTTCAGCATCCAGGATCACCCGCATCTGCAGGGCGATGGGAGAACCGAATTCTTCGCCTCTCTGATATCTGAATTCACTTTCAACATAGGCATCATCTTCAGCAAGGAGCTTGAAATCCTTCAGGTCACCGGTGACATAGGCAAAATCCAGGAAGTTCATGCCGGCAACAATGCGGTCATTGTTCTCGTCTTTGAGAATGACCGGGTCATAGCGCAGCAGTTTTCCGGCCCGTACGCTTGTTTCATCACTCGTATCCAGCACGTCGATGCCGAATGCTTCCTCCGCCTGGGCCAGCGAGTCAAACTTTGCCGCAAGGGTCGGCTTGTATGTCACTTCCTGTTCTTCCACAGTCATCGGCAGCTGTTCACCGGATTCCGAAGATAACATGACCTGCAGTTTCTGCAGCAGCAGTTCGGCCTGGACCCTGACGCCCGGGAACAGGAACAGCAGCAGTCCGGCCGCAAAGGCCAGCGGCAGATACCTGAATGAGGCTGTCTTACGGGGTTTTTCTGAAAGCACGTTTCTGAGAATCTCATCACTCTGGTGATTGCTGAGGGTGAGGTGGTGCATGGCCTGTTTCATATCATTCTTGTTCATCGTCTTATCCTTCTTCCCATTCATCTTTGAGCATCTGCCGCCCGCGTTTTGCCCGCATCTTGGCAGCTGCTTCACTGATCCGCAGAATGTCTGCTGTTTCTGCATAGGAGTATCCTTCGACATAATGCAGAACAATGACGGATCGGTACTTCTGGGGCAGGGAGAGAATCAGAGAAAGAATCTGATGGTCTTCCCGGGTGAGGTCGGGAATCAGGGAAAGGTCACTGTCCTCCCGTTTCTTCAGCCAGGCGGAACGAAGGACATCCTTTGCCTGGTTTACCGTGACGCGGATCACCCATTGCCGGCAGTGAATATCATCCGCGAACACTTCCCTGCATCGGTACAGCTTGAGCATGACCTCCTGTACGATGTCCAGTGCGTCGGCGGTGTTTTTCACATAGGTGAACGCAATGCGGTAAACGGTATCTTTCAGTTCTTCGTAATGTCTGATAAACTCTCTCTCTTCCATCTTTTCTGCCCTTTCTGCCTTAGACACGATCCTTACCGGCTGAAAGTAACAAGGATTCTCATTTTTCTTTGCCCACTATGACAGCCTGGCCGGAAACGATGAAAAGACCGCCGAGGATCGGCGGTCAGATGTGCGGATTTATGAATTTGTCCGGAAAGGCTCATAGCTTTCAGCAACAGCGGCAATTATGTTTTCATCTGCTTTTGTTGTGGAAAGGAAATACATGGTTAAGGTGGTTGAACCGTAGCTTCTTCCTGCGGCAATGCCTTTTGTTTCCTTTCCTTCCACAAGCAGTGCTGTTTTCTGGCTGACATCTGAAAGCATTTCACTTCTGGGCCTGACAATCTCTTTTCCGTTTAAGATCACCGGCTGAAGATGCCAGAAGAATTCGCTTTCTTTCTTTTCCCCGAAGGCTCCGTATATCCGGGCGGTGCCTTCAGCATCTTTCATCAGGAAGCATTTTCCGTTTTCTTCCAGCGTCCAGTGGTCCGGTACGGCGATGGTTCCCTGAAAGACATTTCTGCGCTGGGCAGTGATCGGAATGGTTCTGTCTTTCAGGCTGAAATATCCATTTGCCGACCAGCCGATCAGGAATCCAATGATCGGTCCCATTACAGCAGATCCCTGCAGGAATATGGGAAGATTCAGATGGCCGGCAAAGCGTGAAAGCAATGCTGAAGCAAGTGCTGCGATCAGGATCCGGATGGTCTGCGCAAAACGATTCTTTCTGAATGTCAGATAAGACAGCCGGTGATCACAGAAGCTTTCGGTTTCAGCCGGGATCTGCTTCTGCCGGTCTTGTGTGAATTCATTTTTCATGTTCGAATACCTCCTTGTATGGTTCAGATCAATTATTCGTTTTCTTCATAGCTTTCGGCGATGATGGAAATCATGGTTTTATCGGCAAAAACACAATCGATAAAATACATGCTTAATGTAGTGCTGCCGAATTCTCTGCCAATGGCGAATCCTTTTGTGTCATGTCCTTGAATCATCTGTACATAAAGTGCCATTGTGTTAATAATAATCTGTTTAACAGTCCGCAAAGAAAGCTTAA
>JAFWCP010000278.1 GCA_017536845.1 Solobacterium sp.
GATGCCGTTGAACTTTTCCGCCATGCCGAAATCAATGCACAGAGCCTTGCAGTGGCCGATGTGCAGATAGCCGTTGGGTTCGGGCGGGAAACGGGTATGAACGGTCATGCCTTCAAACTGTCCGCCTTCGGAAATATCTTCCTTGATGAAGTTATAGATGAAGTTGCGGCTGTTTTCCTCTTCATCATTTCTTGTCACTCTGGTATCTTCTGCCATCATTCTTTCTCCTTACAAGATTCCTTTCCGCGTCTGCGGAAAAGAAACATACGCCGAATATTATAGCAGATCGCCGGGAACTCTGCCGAACGAAAAGGCAAAGCTGCAGCGCCTTGCCTTATTTTATCGGTATGCCGGGTGCATCACTTCTACTTACGTTTACGGCCATGATCATACGGTCCGTCAGGAAACAGACGCGTAAGCGGCAACAGGATCATTTTCAGCCATGAAACGCGCCGCGGCGGCAGGGCCGTTATAAAGCTGCAGCCCCTGCTTTCTCCGGTATAAAAATGCCGGCAGTACCAGAATTTCCAAAAGCAGTCCAACAGTAAAACAAAATGAGTTTGTTCCTTCCCACTGTCTGACTGTGTTTTGTGATGCCGGCATGGCCGGCATATGCTGTTCTGCCAACATTATATATGCTTTTTCGCTGTAAAGGCAATGAAGAAGCGTGTTTTTCTGAAGAGTCTGCATCATAGCCGCCATTCCAATAAAATGCCTTGGGAGTTCCTGACTGCTTCGCAAAGAATACGTTCTTTCTGCGTATGATCAGGCTTTGACAAACGATCCGATTTCAATCAGGTTGCCTTCCGGATCTGCAATATAGCAGGTCCTTTGTCCCCATGGCTCGGTAACCGGCGCCATGACCGGCAGTGCGCCTCTGGCAATGACTTCTGCAAACGTCCTGTCCACTTCGGCATAATTGCTTACGGATAAGGCGATTTCACTATGGCCCTGCACCCCTTCCGCATAGCTGTACGCCCTGTCCGTCATCTTTTCAAAGTCGCTTCTTCGATACAGCAGGAACAGCGTCCCGTCCTTTTCCAGAAAGACATTGGACGTTTCCTCATCCTCTCTGATTTCAAATCCAAGCACGTCGCGGTAGAAACGCACCATCGTGCCCATGTCCTTGACAAACAGACCGAATCCATCCAGTTTCATATCTTCTTTTCCTCCGTATACGTTCAGGATAGCACCCAAACCATGCCATCAGGATGTCATGGTTCCCAATACGTTTTCTGAAGATAATCCCCCATTTCTTTCAGTTTCCTTCGAAGATTCTGCGGCGCCAGCAGTTCCAGCCCTGTCTGAAATGACAGCGCCCAGGAAAGGATGTATGCCTCATCGCTGAAATCGAATTCAAACAGCAGCTTTCCGTCTTCCTCATGAAAGGAATCCGGGCCGAAGTCTTCCAGGATCCGCCAGGCATATGCTTTTTCAATTCTTGCCATGACGTGGATGGAAGCCGGAAAGACGGTTTCGTTTGAAAGATCGGGCGGAACCACGGTTTTCTTCACGAATGCTTCCCCGGTCATAACGTCTGTCATCCGGTTCAGCTTGAACAGGCGGAAATCTTCTTTCTGAATATCATAGCCATAGACATACCAGCGTGACCATTCAAAGATCAGATAATACGGTTCGATCTTTCTTGACGTATGGCCGCTCTGGCTGTCGTAGGCAAACTGCAGGGTCAGACCTTCCTCTATGGCCTTCCGGATACGTTCAATCTTCCTGCTGACGGCGGTTTTGTTCCAGGCGGCAAGGTTGATAAGGACCGTATCATCTCTGCGGACGGACGCACCCGCGGAAAGCTTGTTCATCAGCTGCGTATAGCGGTTCGATCCTTCAACGCTGTCCAGGCTTCTTAAGCCGGCCAGAAGATCCTGCATCTCCTTTTTCGTGAATACCGTATGGTCCAGACGGTATCCTTCCAGCAGGGAGACGCCGCCGTTGACGCCGGGCTTTGTGACGATCGGGATGCCGGCCATGTTCAAGGCCTCAATATCCCTGGCAATTGTCCTTCGGGAGACTTCAAACATCTCCGCCAGCTGCGGGGCAGTAACGCTTTTCCTTTGCAGCAGGACGCTTAATATGGCAATCAGCCGGTCTGTACGCATACTGTTTCCTCTACAATGTGATCTTTTCCGGGAAGGCGGTTTTTCTTAAAATACCCCACATCTTATCAATATAGGCAAGCGTGTAGTAATTCTCGTAATAGTGGTATTTGAAAGCGCCCGTAAGCGTCATCTCATAGATGCCGTCGCTTTCGGTAATCCAGCCCAGCATCTTTGCCAGCGCCAGTTCAGGGCCAAACTGCTGCTTCAGACGTTTTCCGAAGAAATGTTCAAAGTCACGTTCGTCGACCCTTGTGCTGTAGGCCTGCCAGAACAGGTAATAGACCATCCGCTGCCGAAGCGTAAACCGCAGCGTCAGGGATGTTGCCGGCAGGCCCCTGCTGAGGCGGCTGATATATTCCTTTACATCAAAGGTATTGATCTTGAACTGATGGTTCAGCAGTGTGGCGGCCGAACAGCCAAAGCCGAGAAATGTATCGCGGGTCATGGAGGAATAGCAGGCCCCCTGTTCTTTCGCAAAGGTCCAGATGGACTGGCGGGCATAGCCTTTGGCCCGGCAGTATACGGTCAGCTCATCCAGCAGCTTCCGTTTGTCTTTGTTTTTCATCGGCGCAATGGCGCCGGGCGTAAAGGTAAAGTCAATCAGCGGATAGACGGCAATATGGTTGGCGCCATGGCTGAAGGCGGTTTCGATGTCTTTCTTCAGATCATCAGCTGTCTGGCCCGGCAGGGCAAAGATCAAGTCCATTGAAACGGTTTCAAAGGCAAACCGGTCCAGGACGGCCTTGATTGTTTCGGCATCGGCTTCTTTCCTGCCCAGGATATGCGCAAAGCGGGGGGAAAACGACTGGATGCCGATGGAGAGCCTTGTCACGCCGGCTTCCGCCAGCAATGCCAGCGTATCCACGGTCACATCATCGGGATGCAGTTCAATGCCGATGCCTTCTTCGATGTCGAAGTATGTCCGCACGTTATCCAGGATTTCCTTCAGCCTGTCAGCGGCAAGGGCAGGCGAGCCGCCGCCGAAATACAGCGAGGTCACCTTCTTTTTTCCTCCGCCCTGTTTTCCGAAAAGGCAATCTCCTTCAGCAAGGCGTCAATATAGGCATTGCACAGATCCTTCTGATAGACCGTCTTGCAGTAAGGGCAGAAACTGCAGATGGACCGGCAGAACGGAATGTGGATGTATAACCCCAGCCGTTCACACTCCTCATACGGCAGGATCATGTCATATTCATTGTGAAAGACAAACGGATGCAGGTTCCTTGTCAGGATCATCCTTGTCAATGACGTAATGGCGCTCATATATACCTCAGATAGGTCTTCATCATATCGAAGATGACCCTGATCTTTCCCTGAAACAGCAGAGTGTATTCAGCAACGAAGAAATAGCCGCACCTTTCACATAAGCCGGGCACATCAATGCATCGGCCGCAGGTGCTGATCTTTCCGTCTTCAATGACCAGGCACTGATAACACGGCGTGGGGAAACGGTTTTCAACAAGATATGGGAAGACGCTCTTCAGGTTGAAGACCGGGGCGCCCTGATCCATCATCTCTTCAATCACCCTGCAGCATTCCCTTTTCTCTTCCTTTGTCAGGGCCAGTTCTTCTGTATCAGGATACGGCGTATGGAAGTTGAAGGACACCGCCTTGACGTTTTTCATTTCCATTGCCTTCCTGCAGACATGGCGGATGCAGTCCTTGTTAATCTTGTTGACGGCCATGTAGAAGCAGATATTGCTTGATGTCGCCTGTTCTATGTCAGCCATGATCGTATCATACGTATCGGAGCGGATGATGTTGTGGTGTTCGCGGTCACCATCCAGGCTTAACAGGATCAGGTCCGCTTCCGGCAGGTCGATGGGATAGGTGCCGTTGGTTACCGTGTTGACAATCAGAAAGCCCATCTGCTTTGCCAGATGCACAAGGTCCTTGAGCCTCTTATCGCCATCCTGCCATAAGAAAGTCTCGCCGCCGCAGAAAAACAGGATCCTTACACCCTTGTCATAGAGCGTCTTCATGTCGGCATGAATCTGTTCATACGAATACATGCGGGCGGTGATGTTGTTGACAGAACAATGCCTGCAATGCAGGTTGCAGTGGTCAGTGACAATGACCGTGCCGAGGATGGGTTTCTTCTGCCTCAGCAGGATGGTACGCACCCCGAAGGATGCGAAATACAGGAATGATGACAGTTTCATGAAAGCCTCCTTTGCGTACTATTGTAACCCAGAAGGCAGATTGTTCAGGAACCGTTTCTTCCTCATCGATTCTCCGCTATAATACGGGTATGCAAAACAGCCCGTTTTATAAGACGGGCGGATCGGAGAAACATCATGAAAAAACTGTTCTTAATCTTAAGCATGCTTGTCTGCCTGGTCGGCCAGCGTGTCCCGGCATCGGCAGCCTGCCCGGTGTTCGGCTTCTGCCAGGAAGGCGGCAAGAACTACTGGTATGAAGAAGGAAAACGCCAGGGCGTCTACGGTGACCCGAAAAACATCACCGACCTGATTTACGGCTATGAGCGCGGCCGGGAAATCTATGACCCGGTATCCAACGGCTGGTACTGGCTGGACGCGGTCTATGACGGTGCCGCAGCTTTCAGCAAGGAAGTCTGGATGCCCTACATCTTCCAGGAAGACCTCAAAACCGGCCAGAATCGTGAAGGCAAGTGGGTGCGCTATGACAAAAACGGCAAGATGATCAAAGGCTGGTATACGGTATCCAGCTATGAAGACCAGCTGCTCTATCCCGACCAGATCGGCGCCACCTACTACTATGACCTGATCACCGGTGAAATGTACAAGGGCGTCCATGAAATCGAAGGGGTCAAATATGCCTTTGATGCCGTCAACGGCCGGCTTCTCATCAATGCTTCCCGTGAGTATGTCTGCCATGAAGGCTATTACGGCGACTGGGACAGCCCCTATGAACCGGTGCTGGCGCTGCTGCCGACGTATGAGTTTGAACTCTATGAGAACCTGTTTGAAGGTATGGGCACCTATAAAGGCGAATACTATGAAACCGAATACGGGATCACCTGCTATGTCCAGTCGGTCAGTTTCTCCGGTTTTAAAGGAGATGACGTCACCAGGATTGAATTCACAAAGCTCAGCAACGGCAGCCTGATGTTGATGACGGAGCTGTGCGGTTCGACTGTCGGCGACATATTCGAATGACAAGCATCCTGCGGCAGAAAAAATTCTGCCGTTTTTTTTCTGCAAAGGACACAGAAAGGACATATTTGATCTTTATAATGATTCCTGACAAGGAGGTTACAGCATGCGGAAAATCCTGATGATTGAAGATGACGCCGACCTTCTGGAGATCATGGAGGACTATTTCCTTTCCCGGTGCTGGCAGGTGGTCAAGGCGGCCAACGGCAGCTCAGGCCTGCAGCGGGCAAAGGAAACTGCGCCGGATTTTATCCTGCACGATATCAACCTGCCGGATCTGGACGGCTTTGAGGTGTGCCGGCGCATCCGATTGTTTTCCGATGTTCTCCTGATTTTCATCACGGCCAGGTCATCTGAGTTTGACAAGCTCAACGGCTATGCCTGCGGCGCCGATGACTACATCACCAAGCCCTTTTCCCTGCCCGTGTTAAGCGCCAAGATTGCCGCCCTTTCTTCCCGCGACATGGCGGTCATTGATGAGCTTCGTTTCGGCCCCCTGCGCATCATTCCGACCCGGCGCGAGGTTTATGTCGATGACAGGCCCGTCGTCCTGGCCCCGCGCGAATACGACATCCTGAGCTTCCTGTGCAGCCATGAAAGCCGGATCTATACAAGGGAACAGCTGCTGATGAGGTTCTGGGGCGAGCTGTATGAAGGCAATGAGCGGGTCGTGGACGACCACATCCGCAAACTGCGCAAGGCACTGGGAAGTGCCCGCGGCTGCATTGTCACCATCCATAAACAGGGTTATATGTTCAGCCCGGAAAGGAGATAGGCATGCCTTCACTTTCTGAATGGAAAATCTTCCTGCATACCCGCCGGAACCCGTTCATGAAGCTGATTGCGGTGCTTTCTGTCGTATGCGTGATCCATATCAACGCTGTCCATACCGCCCGCAAGGCTCAGGATACCTATGAAGCGTATCTGAACCAGGCCGTCAACACATTCACCTATGCCTCTTCTGTCCAGAAGGCGGCGCTGGAAATGAATACCCTGCTGGCCTCTTCCGCTGATGACGCCGTCACCTTCAGCTACGCTTACTATGACCAGAATGAAAAGAAAACCATCTTCTGTACCAACGCCCTGTTCAGTGACGACGGCACGTTTGTGGCGGACATTGACCGGATCATTCCCGGCAGCGTCCTGAACCGGATGATGATATATCACTGGTCGGCTGTCCAGGAGAGTTCGGGCTACCTCATGCTTGCCGGTTTCAGTGATGAGGAGCAGCTGGTCGCTGCCGGCTGCATGCATGTGATTGACAGTGAGCTGCGGTCGCTGTCGGCCAACGACCTGGTTGCCCGGATGAACGCTGACGACCGGGAAATCATCCCTGTCTTTTTCCAGCAATGGGAAGCGGCAGAATCCGTGCACTGGCGCAAGGTACAGTGCCTGTTCCCGTATCTTGATCCCAATTCCCGCTCGTTATGGCGGAAATGGAACTATGATACAGCCCTTCAGGAGGCCGTCAAGGTCTTTGTCAGCCAGCCCACGC
>JAFWCP010000279.1 GCA_017536845.1 Solobacterium sp.
ACAAACGCTCTTTTGCATACGGCATGAAAATGGTCAGAAAGAAAAACGTCACCGTAAAGGAAGAAACAATTGATGACGCGGTGCTTGCCGTAAAGATGCTGAAGGAAGATGCCCGCATTGATCCGGAACAGGTCTATATCCTTGGCCACAGCATGGGTGCCATGCTGGCGGGAAGGATTGACGCCGAAGGTGCGGATGTCAAGGGCCTGATCATGATGGCAGGATCCCCCTGCCGCCTGGAAGAGATTCTCTTAAGGCAGCTGCAGCAGGCATCCTCGTGGAAATCACTGATGCAATGGATCATCGGCCTGGAGCTGAAAGCGATTGCCGGCAAGTTCACCGGCCTGTATCAGATGAGCGATGAGGAAGCAAAAAAAATCAAAATGTCCGGCGGTGTGACGCTGTACTATTTCAAGGAAATGGGCCGGAAAACAGCCGTAGACTACCTTCTGGAACATGAAAAACCGGTTCTGATCATGCAGGGCGGCAAGGATTTCCAGGCCCTTGCGGATGAAGATTTCCACCGATTCCAGGAACTGCTTGCCGGAAGAAACAATACCAGCTTCAGGCTGTATCCGGATCTGAACCATTGCTTTGTCAAGGCCATCTATGATGATATCAACAAAGCCTCAAAAGAATACCGCACCGAACGGCATATTGAAGAAGATGTCATCCGTGATATCGCTGACTTCATCCATGCCGCTCAGACAGACAAAAACTGATTCGAAACCATACAGGATCAGACGGCAGGTTTCAGCCTGCCGTCTTTGCATGGGATATGAAAAGCGGGCGGTGCCCGCTGAATTTCATGATAAACGTTTTCTATCCGCGATATTCCTTCAGGTCATCACGGTATTCGATATTGCCATGCAGCAGATTGTACAGCATGACCCCTGCCCCGTAGAACAGGTCATAGAGATTGCTTTTGACCTTATGGATTTCAGGAAGGTATTCCTCCGGCAGGTATTTCATCATGCCTGCCTTCAGCTCTTCGGTATCCGTAAGCAGGTCGCAGTAAACCGCCAGTGTATCCGGCCCGACCGTGCAGATCATCGGCAGGGTTACTTTAGTGATGTATTCGACAATGCCCTCCGGTGTCCTTGCAAGGTCGAAACGGTCTTCGGAAAAGTTCAGGAATTTCAGGTAATTGCCGACCTCACCGGCGATGTCATGTTTGCCGATCTGCAGCCTGCCGTCAATGACCGTGCCGGCGCCGCCGACGACATTGCCCAGCGGATGGTAATACACCAGCAGGTCGCCGCAGTCACGGTGATTGGCAAAATAGCCGACCGCCGTGGCATTGGCGTCATTGCACAGGATAAAGGGACGGTGATACTTTTTCGTGAATTCCCCGACAAGGTCAAGGTTGACTATGCCGGCTGATCGAAACGTCAGATGGCCGTCGTGGACAATGCCGGGCGTGACAATCCCAACCCCTTTGATGCGCGGGTAACGGATAAAAAGCACATCCAGCAGGTCTTCCAGATCATGTTTGTCGAATTTGTCTTTGACAACCACGCCTCTGTCCATCGGTTCTTCATTGTCAGCCCCGCGGTAATGGATCACAAACCTGCCGTTGGATTTGACAATCGCCAGAATCATGATGGAGCTGTCCCATTCCGGATCGTGGGTGTCTTCCGTTACCGTTTCTGCTTTTTCTTTCTTTGCCAGTTCTTCCCCGACCAGCTCCAGCAGCTTATTGACATTGTATGTCGCAAAGACATCGGTGGGAATCTGCAGGATGATCTTGTCCTTCAGGATCTCCTGTGCCTTTTTGAGCAGGTAGCCGATCTGCGGGGCCAGCAGGATCACGTCCTGATCGACAGCCGCTTCAAACAGGTCTGTATAGCTGACCGCCGAAAAGGAATAGTCCAGCCCCAGCGTCTCAGCTGCCGTATTGAGCCTGTCCGCAAAAAAGGATGTCGTAAAGCCGGAACTGCAGCTCAGCAGGACCTTTGTCGCAACCTGGGATCCGGCATTTTTCAGTGACTGGATCATTTCCCTGAACAGCTTCCGGGCATGTTCGAGATCCTGCAGTTCGAAATGCAGGAAGAATAGCGGGTCTTCCGCTTTCGGGCTGTCGATGGTAAAGGATACAATTTCATATTCCAGATGGTAGAACTGCACATGGGCCGTCGCGCTGTCGGTCACATAGTCGATCTGGTCGGTGCTGATGGGTTCGATGGTATAAGCTGGATCCGTCTGCTTCAGAATCCATTCCCGGAATGTTTCAACAATATTCTGTGTGCTCATTTCAAGCCTCCTTTCTGTGCGCTTCCGTGATGCTTCACCCTGCCCTGGATCTGATATGCAGGATGCAGCATCGTCTGATCGGGCCGGCAAAGCATTTCTGCTGATGAAAAAATCATGTCCGGCTGTCATCCGTATGCCGGAGTAACTTATGTCTCTATCATAGCATTTTTATCAGCCGGTAAATATGAAAAGAATCTGTTCCGGATCATCAGGCCGGTACAGCAATATAAAAAAACAGTTTTCCGTTTCTGGAAAACCGTATCAGATCCTGATGATGCCAAAGGCGCTGAGAATGGAACTGATCAGGATCACTAAAATGAACA
>JAFWCP010000280.1 GCA_017536845.1 Solobacterium sp.
GTGGGAATATCGTTGATGGCGGTGCCGTCGGCCAGGGTCACGGAGCCTTTCCGGTCCCAGGACGCGCCGAAGATGGCCTTGCCCACTTCGTGCATCCCGCATTCGGACAGGCCGCCGAAGTGGATGATAACCAGGCTGAGGTTCTGACCAGGGCCCATAAGCTTTTATATCCGGTCATCGTCAAACCGGCCCGCACCGGCTCTTCCGTCGGCATCTCCATCGCCCACAATGACGAAGAATATCTGGAAAGCTTTGAAGAAGCCCGCCAGTATGATGAAAAGATCATCACCGAAAAGGTTGTAAAGCCGATGGTCGAAATCAACTGCTCGGTCCTGGGCGATGCCCATTCCGCGAAAGCTTCCGTTCTTGAACAGGTCGGCCACAACGGCCAGCTGCTTGACTTTGAGGAAAAGTACATGTCCAACGGCAAAGGGTCCAAGACCGAGTCTGCCGGCATGGCATCAACCGCCCGCATTGTCCCTGCCCCGTTAAGCGAAGCGCAGACAAAGCTGATCCAGGATCTGGCCCTGAAGACATTCCGGGTGCTGGGTGCTTCCGGCGTCTGCCGCATCGACTTCCTGATGGATACGGAAACAAAGAAGGTCTACGTCAATGAGATCAACACCATCCCCGGTTCGCTTGCCTTCTATCTCTGGCAGGCTGCCGGCATGTCCTTCAGCGAGCTGATGGATGCCCTTGTCCAGCAGGCAGTCGACCGTGACAGAAGACGGGCCAGGATGAGCTTCTCGTTTGAGACCAACCTGCTTGCTTCCTTCAACGCCAACGCCGCCAAAGGCGCCAAAGGTTCGAAAATGTAACCATGCAGCCGCATTGAGCGGCTGTTTTTTTCACTGAAACGGGGTATACTGTTTTCAGTTATCTGATGAGAAAGGAGAATTCAAATGCCAACACCCCATAATTCAGCAGAACGTTCCCAGATTGCGAAAACCGTCCTGATGCCCGGCGATCCCCGCCGGGCCAGATTCATTGCCGAAAAATTCCTGGAAAACCCGGTCCTTGTCAACGATGTCCGCGGCGTCCAGGGATATACCGGCAATTACAAGGGCATTCCGGTTACCGTCATGGCGTCCGGCATGGGCATGCCGTCGATCGGCATCTATTCCTATGAACTTTTCAAATTCTATGATGTCGAAAATATCATCCGGGTCGGCTCGGCCGGCTGTTATGTGCCAGACCTGCACATCTATGATGTCATCCTGGCCAGCGGTGCCTATTCCGAAAGCACCTATGCGAAAACGCAGAACGGCTATGACAAGGATGTCACCTTCCCTTCCGCGGATCTCAACGGCAAGCTGCGCAAGGCAGCCGGCATCCTTGGCATCGAGCTTCATGAGGGCATCATCCACAGTTCCGATGTCTTCTACCGGGAAGACAATGCGTATCTGAAGGACGTTGTCGATGTCAAGAAGTGCATTGCGGTGGAAATGGAAAGCTTTGCCTTATTTCACAACGCCAGCGTCCTTGGCAAAAATGCCGCCTGTATCCTGACCGTTTCCGACAGCCTTGTCACTAAGGAAGAAACCACGGCCCAGGAAAGAGAATCATCCTTTACAAGAATGATGGAAATCGCCCTGGAAGCGGCAATCATGTAATTCATCAAAACAAAGAGACGTACCCGGTATGTCTCTTTTTATGAAACTTCAGTTTCTTCTTCCGGCTTTTCTTTGCCAATGCCGTCTTCGGCCCGCAGGCAGGCACAGATAAGGGTGAAAATGATCATGATTTCATCGTCATCCGATGCCTTTTTTCCATAGAATATGATCTGTTTGCAATGAGCATATCCTGACTTGCGAACTCCAAAGCAGAAGAGTATGATTAAACCAACAAGAAAGTGAGGAATTCAAATTTATGTTACGTATAGGCATGTTGACCAGCGGAGGTGACTGCCAGGCCCTGAATGCGGCCATGCGTGGTGTCTACAAAACGGTCACGCTCAACGCCAAGGAACCGGTCGAGTTTTATGGTTTTCTCGATGGTTACAAAGGCCTGATCTATTCGAAATTCAAAATTCTGACGGATGCAGATTTCCACAACATCCTGACCGTCGGCGGCACGATGCTGGGAACATCCCGTGTCCCCTTCAAGACCATCCATGAACCGGATGAAAAGGGCGTCGACAAGGTTGAAGCCATGAAGCAGACATACCACAAGCTGCAGCTCGACTGCCTGGTCATGCTGGGGGGCAACGGTTCCACCAAAACCGCCAACCTGCTCAGCGAGGAAGGCCTCAACGTCATCACCCTGCCCAAGACAATTGATAATGACCTCTGGGGCACCGATATGACCTTCGGCTTCCAGTCTGCTGTGGATATCGCAACAAGGTGCATCGACGAAATCCATACGACCGCTTCTTCCCATGGCCGTGTCTTCATCGTTGAAATCATGGGCCACAAGGTGGGATGGCTGACACTGTACGCGGGCATCGCGGGCGGCGCAGACATTATCCTGCTTCCAGAGATCCCCTATCATGTGGATAAGGTAATCGACGCCATCAACAAGCGTACGAAAGAGGGCAAGGGCTTTACCGTCATCGCTGTGGCGGAAGGCGCCA
>JAFWCP010000281.1 GCA_017536845.1 Solobacterium sp.
AACAAGCACAAAGCTTGTCATTCCTGATCCCAACCCTCTTAAGACGCTGGCAATATACAGGACCCAGGTGCTGTGGGCAATCGCCATCAGGAATGTGCCCGCGGCAATCAGCACCATGCTGGTCAGGATGATCGGCTTCAGGGTTTTCTCCTTCAGGATCCGCGGCACGATCAGGGCCGTAAACGAAGAAGCCACCGTCAGGATGGTCATGGTCAAAGAGACAGCGCCGATGCCGACATTGAGGTCAGAGGCAATCGGTTTGTAGAACAGGCCGCCGGTATTGATGCATATGCCGGTTGAAGCGGAGGCAAGCCCGCATAGTGCAATCAGCACAGATAAGTATTTGCCTTTCATGGTTCATCCTTTCCCGCATAAGTCAAATATGCTTGTAACAGTATGATTTTACTATAAGATATGGACGAATCCAACCTGAGAAAAAAACTTCCGGCAACTGACGGGGTTCAGAAGTATACATGGTGAAAGGAGTTCAGGGCAATGGAACAATCTTTGTATCGTACGGACAGAGACATTGAGGCATTGTACATGCGTCATCACCTGATGCTGTACCGTGTCTGCTATTCCTTTCTCAAGAACAGAGCGGATACGGAAGATGCCGTTTCGGAAACCTTCATCCGGCTGATCCGGAAGCAGCCGGCATTCGAAAGTGAAAAGCACGAAACGGCCTGGCTGGTCATGACAGCCGAAAACATCTGCCGCAGCATGCTGAAACACTGGTGGCGAAGGCAGAAGGAAGACATCGATGACTTCTTCGACCTGTCGGTTCCTGATAATGCCAAATCAAAACGGGTCCTGGAAGCGGTGCTTGCCCTTCCCCCTAAGTACAAGACAGTGGTTTACATGTATTACTATGAAGGCTACAGCACCAATGAAATCGCGGAAATGCTGAAAAGGAAGCCTTCCACCGTCCGCAATGATCTTCACGATGCCCGTGTCCTCCTGAAAGAAAGGTCTGGTGATGATTTTTATGAAGGATAACAGAATCATTTCGGCTTTTTCACCGGTTGTCCCCGATGCAGAGGGAGAAGCCCATATGCGTCAGAGGATCATGAAAAAAGCCCGCAGGAATGATGCTCGTATATTCCGCTATGCCGTACCGGCATTGGCCGCTGCGGCAGGAATCTTCTTTTTCCTGCCCGCTGACAAACCTGTTTCTGTCACATTGCCTACGGGTGATGTCCTGACCTATCAGGCAAAACAGGCAAGTACAACAAGCCTGATGTTTGATTTCCCGGTCGTATCAAGGGAGCTGACCGAGGAAGAAATGGATGCCGTTTTCCCGGAAGGCGGCAGCCGTTACGCCTATGCGTCGTTTGATGAAAAGACCGGTGATCTGGTTCATCTTGAAGGCAGGGTTGATGCGGCAAAGCTGGTCATTGCGGCAAAGGACATGCCTTTGAATGATACGGTTATTGTAACGGATACTTCTGTTTCTCTGGTCCAGGGGATCCCGGTCACCGGCGGCACCTTTACGGCAAAAGACGGCAGAACAGCCATCTTCTTTGCGGAATTCGCCCTGCACAATGCCAGGGTGTATGTGGAACTGGCTGATGCCGTAGAGAAAGCAGAACAGACAGCTGCAGAAACCGGCCGGATGGTGCTGGCCATGATTGAAAAAGAAGGTCCTGACCTTGCCGCAGTACACCTGGCGGGACAAACCGAGATAGCCGGCAGTTCAGATTTGATGAATACGGAAGATCCATATACTTCCTTTACGGAATCATCCTTAGGGTTAGACCGCAATGATCCAAAGGAACTGTATGAGAAATGTGACGCGGTGGTCATTGCCAGAATCCTCAGTGTTGACGGAGGGTCCTGCACCAGCCCG
>JAFWCP010000029.1 GCA_017536845.1 Solobacterium sp.
CAGATATTTCAGCATTTCCGGAACCTGGCGTTCTTCTCTTAACGGCAGGTGCCTGATTTCAGCCATCGTCTTCATTGCTTTGTGCACAGCCGCCGCCGGACTGCTGTCTTCGGCAGCGACAAAAAACGGCTCGGTGAAGTCTTCTGCCACGTCGATTCCGGAAAACATGATGAACCTCAGTTCTGTTTCCCTGCCGGCGGACAGCTGTGTCTTGTATGTATCCCCGATCATCGGGAGAACGCAGATACAGGTCCTGTCCGTCTGGATCAGCAGAAGCTGTGTTCTATCCGGAATGTCCTTGAAGGACGTGATGAATGCCAGTCTTGTCCACCAGTCGTTCAGCATATATATGGCCGTCATCCTGACGGGACGGATATCGGTCTGCACAGCCAGCGTGAACGGCTGATCCAGGTCGATCCGTCTGTCCCTGATTCCTTCCGCATGAAGGCTGAAAACAACGCCTTCCGCAGCATCCTGTTCTCTGAAACAGACGCTGCCTTCGTTTTTCTTCAGAAAGAGTATTTCTTCCCCTTTGTCCCTGCTTCGCAGCAGACATTTCAGATTCTTTATCTCCATCGTGTCCATTCTTTTCTCTATCGATATCCGTCCGGGTTGCCCGACTGCCATCTCCAGGTATCCGCGCACATTTCATCAATTCCATACTGTGCCTTCCAGCCCAGTTCTTTTTCTGCTTTAGAAGGATCCGCCCAACATGCCGCAATATCCCCTGGCCGCCGCGGATCAATGACATAGGGAAGCTTTTTCCCGCACGCCTTTTCAAACGCATGTATCACATCCAGAACGGAATAGCCCTTTCCGGTGCCAAGATTATAGATCACAAGGCCGGGATTCTGAGCCAGTTTTCTGATTGCGCACACATGACCTCGCGCCAGGTCGACGACATGGATATAGTCACGGACACCGGTGCCGTCCGGGGTCGGATAGTCCTTGCCGAAAACGTGGACTTTCTCCAGTCTGCCGACGGCAACTCTGGCGATATAAGGCACAAGATTGTTGGGAATGCCGTCAGGATCTTCGCCGATCGGCCCGGACGGATGGGCGCCGATGGGATTGAAGTAGCGAAGCACCGCAATGTTCAGGGAAGCGTCCGCCTTGCTGCAGTCCATCAGGATCCTTTCCGTAAAGGCTTTGGTCGTGCCATAGGGATTTGTTGTCCTGCCGACCGGAGATTCTTCGGTCAGCGGAATACTCTGCGGATCGCCGTATACGGTTGCAGAAGAGCTGAAGACAAAGCTGCGGCATCCGTACTCCCGCATGACGGCCAGTATCGTCATTGTGCAGTTCAGATTGTTCATGTAATACTCCAGCGGCTTCTGCACGCTTTCGCCGACCGCCTTATACGCCGCAAACTGGATGACGGCGTCAATGTTTCCACATTCCTCAAAAATCCTGCGGACAGCCTCCCTGTCGGTCATATCTGCTTCATAGAAGCGGAAGTCCTTCCCGGTGATCCTGCGGATTCTGTCAAAGACAGCAGGTGAAGAATTGTAAAAATTGTCGGCAACCACGATCTCATAGCCTGCTTCAAGCAGTTCAACGCATGTATGGCTTCCGATGTAGCCGGCGCCGCCGGAAACAAGGATTGTCATTTCTGTTCCTCCTGAAGGCTCATCAGGAAACGAATGAATCCCTCCCTGCCCTCTTTATCATGCTTGTATACGCCGGCATCCTCCAGCACTCTTAAGAATACCTTCCCTGTTTCATTGCGCAGAATCTCATGGACGTTTTGTTCGGTGATCGTATATTCCGCCGCGATGCGTGACGCCCATTCGCCGTGCCTGCGTATATCTTCTCCATATTCCTGAAGCGGAAGCTTCTGAACCAGGGCTTCCGCAAGATGATCAAGTTCCGTCTTCAGCCTTCCGGGCAGAATTGCCAGACCCATGACTTCAATCAGTCCGATATTTTCCTTCTTGATGTGGTGCAGGTCACTGTGAGGATGGAAGACACCCAAGGGGTATTCGTCCGTTGTCAGATTGCAGCGCAGGGCAAGATCCATCTCATAGCAGGCGCCGCGCCGGCGGCAGATCGGGGTAATCGTATTATGCCTGACGCCGTCAGTCTGAGCAAAGATCATGCATGCCTCATCACTGTAGGAACGCCATGCCGCAAGGATCCTGCCGGCAAGCCCGGCAATTCTGTCAGGATCTTCCGAAACAAGCCGGATCACGCTCATCGGCCAGCGGACAATGCCGGCCTTCACATCTTCAAAACCTCGGAATGTCCATTCTCTTTCCAGGGGTGCCGCCGCCATGGCGAATGCATGCCTGCCGCCCTGGAAATGTTCATGGCTCAGGATACTGCCGCCGACAATGGGAAGATCGGCATTGGAACCGATGAAGTAATGCGGAAACTGCCGTACAAAGTCGAGCAGTCTGTGAAAAACGGAATCGTCAATCTTCATCGGCACATGGTTTTTGTTGAATACAATGCAGTGTTCATTGTAATAGACATAGGGACTGTACTGGAGATACCACGTATCCCCAAGCAGCTGCAGCGGAATGATCCTGTGGTTTTCCCGGGCCGGCTGGTTCATCCCTCCGGCATACCCTTCGTTTTCCACACAAAGCTGACATTTTGGATAGCCTGTCTGGACAGCGTTCTTCGCTGCCGCAATCGCAGCGGGATCTTTTTCCGGTTTGGCCAGATTGATCGTGATATCCAGATCCCCGTAGTCCGTTTTCGTCTGCCACCTGATATCCTTTGCCATCCTGTCCCTGCGGATGTAGTTTGTATCCATGCTGAAAGCGTAATAACGGCTGGTTGCTGCTTCCGGTCCTTCTTCTTCCCGGATTCTGCGGAACCGTTCCTGCACCTGAGAAGGCCATGGCGTGAGGCATCCCATCAGTTTTGTATCAAACAGATCCTGTGCGGTGATGCTGTCAGCCACAATTCCTCTGGCCATGGCTGTCTGCACAAGGCTGGCCAGGATTTCATGCAGAGGCAGCTGTTCCGGCTGGCCTTCCTGATAATCCTCTTCCTGCATGACCTCCAGAAGCCGGTTGCGCACATAAACAGCATCGGCCGGCTGAATCAGTTCTCTGTTCAGCCCGTACTGCACCAGTGATCCGATCATATCCTTCTTCATAAACCACCTCAGAGAATACGGATGCCGCCGGCCGGTCTGATGGACATGATGAAACATTTCCCTTTGCCAAGCGTCGTTTCCATACGTGCAGTAAACTCATCTGTCATTTCTTCCGGTACGAACGCCTGCACGGTTCCGGCAAAACCGCCGCCATGCACTCTGACGGCGCCTTTTCCCCGCAGCGCTTTTTTCGCCAGGGCAATCGTTACGGCGACGGCCTGATGACGGATTTCTCCGGTCGGCGTGATATTCTGCAGATACTCCCAGCTGCTGTGGCCGGATTCTTCCGCCAGACGCAGGAATTCCCGGTAATCATGGTTTTCGATTGCTGAAATCTCCTGCTGTGCGCGGACATTTTCATCGAAAAAGTGGATTGCCCTGAGAACCGCCCTGTCAGAGCAGGTGCTGCGGATCTGCCGCAGTTCTGCGTAGAAGACTTCTTCCGGCACATCCCGCAGGTATTCACACCCGCATGCCCGGGCCACGGCCCTGCATTCGGAGGGAACAGCAGCATATTCATCCGTCAGATCCGCGTGGTCAGCTCCGGAATTGATGATGCACAAGGCAAAGCCCGCCTGTTTCAGATCAAATTCGATCTTCTTTACCGCCGGAGCCGCGGGATCCTTGAAATCAACCCCGATGACGCCGCCGAAACTGGAAGCCATCTGGTCCATCAGGCCGCAGGGTTTGCCGAAGTACACATTTTCGGCCCACTGTCCGATGATGGCAATTTCCGTGCAGCTGACTTTCTTTTCTCCCATGAACAGTTCGTTGAAAACGGTTCCGAGCAGAGTTTCAAAAGCGGCGCTTGAAGAGATGCCGCTGCCGCCGGGAACATTGGAAGTCACATACAGATCCAATCCCGATAAGGCAGCCCCGCGTTCTTCAAATGCCTTGCATATGCCGCGCAGGATGGATACGCTTGTGCCTTCTTCTTCCGGCTTTTTCGCAAGGTCATCCAGGCTGACAGCACATGGCTCATAGCCTTCACTATGCAGCCGGATCCGACCGCATGAATTGGGACCGGCCGCCGCAATCATATCCATGTTTACACTGGCGGCCACAACACAGCCATGCTGGTGGTCTGTATGGTTGCCGCCGATCTCCGTTCTTCCCGGAGCACTGAAAAGGGAAGCGCATTCATGCGGACCGAATGATTCTTCCAGTCCGTTCAGGACATGAAGGTATCTGCGGGCATGGTCCAGTGCTGCGTGATCATCACAGCAGTAGAGCCATGCAAGTTTTTTCCGTGATTCATCATCTGTGATCTTGGTTTTTATGGTATTTACTGAAATCATCATGTTTGCCTTTCTGTCATTCTTTCAGAAAAAAGCAGCACAGAGAATTCATCATCCTGACTCAATGCTTTTATGACAAATATCCGTACTGCAGTGTACATAAGAAACACGCGGCCTGTTTCTTAACGAAGGTAATTATGAATGTTTATGTCTCGAGACTGATGCCTGTTTTCTTCCCTGCGCAGGCCGGCATTTTCGAAGAGGTTCATCCGGGAATTCCGATCAATGCTGCGGTGAAAAGAATATGCGGATGATGGAACACTTCCTGCGGGATGCCGGTCTGCCGGATAAAGCCATCCTTCATGATGACAATCCTGTCGCTGAAAGTCATGGCTTCGGTCCGGTCATGTGTGACACAGATGAATGTCGTATCGATGCGAAGCCCGATGATCTCAGCCCGCATCCGGTTTCTCAGTTTTGCGTCAAGGCTGGACAGGGGTTCATCCATCAGGATGACCAGCGGGGGGCGGACAACCGCCCGAAAACGGTACGCTGTCTCTGGCTGCCGCGACAGATATACCGTGATATCCGCCTTCGGCCGTGATCCGCAGACTGACCTGCTTCCTCTCAGGTTCGTCATCCTTTTTCCTGTTCATCGCCGCTGCAGGGACAGACTTTTCTGATATTTCTGAGTGCTGAAAATGCCATGATCTTCCCACTCTGCATGCGCTGAATCTTCAAGGCGCACGCTTTATACCGGGTTTTCAGCAGGCGTCCGCACTGCCGCGCCGCGAGTCAAGCGGAATCTCCTCCTGTTCGGATTCTGTCTGCGGAGAACTATACTCTGGTGAAATGGATCTGGAACGCTTCGTATTCTGACGGCGTGGTCATGTAGTGATGGGATTCCGACGGCCGCAGCGGGATCAGGATTCCGGTGGTCATCAGCAGGTTCGCCGAATAGACCATCTTCGTCTTCTCATCTCTGTAGCGGGCACCCGGTTCAAGGCCTGCGCATCTGACAAAACGATTCGGCTTGTTTCCGGTCACATCCAGCGTCACGATATTCAGCAGTGCTTCGCTTCTGTCTTCCGAAACCATCATCCAGGCGGCTTCCTGCCGGTTTTCCATGACATCCGTCAGTCTGTAATAGAGCCCGTTATGGAGAATATCCCAGTATTTCGTGAACGTTCTGATCTGCTCGGTGACCTCATGCATCTCCTTCTCAGAAAGGCAGTTGAGGTCAAGCTCATATCCGAAGGTGCCTTCCATCGCCACAACCGCTCTTGTATGGATCGGAACATATCTCTTTGTATCATAGTTGGGACATGCGGAGACATGTGCGCCGATGGTGCACACCGGATATCCGAAGCTTGTACCGTACTGGATCCTGATGCGGTCAATGGCATCTGTATTGTCCGAGCACCAGATCTGCGGGCAGTAATACAGCATACCGGCGTCAAAGCGGCCGCCGCCGCCGGAACATCCCTCCAGAAGCAGGTCCGGATATCTCTCCAGCAGCGTTTCCATGAAGCGATAAACACCCAGCATGTATTTATACATGAGCTTTCCCCTGCTCTGATATCCTGCCTCCTGGCTGTAGATGTCAAAGAGAGGCCTGTTCATATCCATCTTGATATAGTCTGCCCGGCATTCATCAATGACCTTGCAGATCTGATCAAGCACATGATCAACGACTTCCCTGCGGGAAAAATCAAGGATCAGCTGATGTCTTGCCCGGACAGGATCGACACCCGGGGCTTTGAAGGCCCAGTCGGGATGGGCCCGGTAGAGGTCACTGTCTTCATTGACCATCTCCGGTTCAATCCAGAAGCCGAACTTCATCCCCATCTGCCGGATCTTTGCCGCGAGATCCCCCATTGTGCATCCCAGCTTATCCGTATTGACATACCAGTCACCCAGGCCCGCGAAATCGTCATCTCGCTTACCGAACCAGGCAAGAGAATCGCGATCTCCGGCTACGGCAACGTCGGCTGGGGCATCATGAAGAAGGCGATGCAGCTTGGCGCGAAGGTGACCTACTTCGCGGGGCC
>JAFWCP010000282.1 GCA_017536845.1 Solobacterium sp.
GACCGGAAACTGGGCTATTGATTTGCTTCAAACATGAATCCGTCCAGAAGCAGGCATGTGACTCATTACCGCGGGAACGGGTAAGCAGACGCATAAACTGCGCGGCTGGCTGCTGAAGCAGACAGAAAAGCCATTGAAATGTTTCGTGACAGATCAGTCAATACAGAGTATACTCTTGTCAGGGAATGATGTTCTCCCAAGGGCAACCTGAACCGCTGACCACAGCTGATGACATCTGCATGATTTTTCGTGCAGGGGCATCAGCTGTTTTGATTCTCCTGTACGGCAACAGGAGGAAAATATGTTATTGAGTATTGCAGTCATTCTATTATCCGGCATGGGTGCCGGAAGGCTCTGTGCAAAAGGAAAGCTCCCGCCGCTGCTGGGGATGCTGATGAGTGGGATTCTGCTGGGGCCTTACTGTCTGAACCGGATTGATCCATCCGTACTGGCAATTTCGGGTGAACTGCGCCGGATTGCACTGATCATCATTCTGCTGCGGGCCGGCCTGAATCTGAAGATTGAGGACCTGATGAAAAACGGACGCCCGGCCCTGCTGATGTGTTTTGTCCCGGCCAGTCTGGAAATCATCGGCATGGCACTGCTTGCGCCGGTGCTGTTTGGCCTGACGCTGACGGATTCACTGCTTTTAGGAACCGTGATCGCTGCTGTTTCACCGGCTGTCATTGTCCCGCATATGCTGAAGGTGATGGAATCGGGATATGGAACGGGACAGGGGATTCCGCAGATGATTCTGGCCGGTGCCTCAGCCGATGATGTATATGTCATTGTCCTGTTTACTTCACTGCTGAGCATCGCTTCGGGCGGCCGGTTTGAACCTGCCATCCTGCTGCGCATCCCGACATCAATCCTTTCCGGCATCCTGGCCGGTGTTCTTGCCGGAACCGGATGCAGTGTCTTTCTTCACAAGGCAAAGACCGGTACAGCCAGGACCATCATGCTGTTTCTCTGCATTTCCTTTCTTCTTGTCACCCTTGAGGACCTTATGACAGGTATCATCGGGTTTTCCGGCCTGATTGCCATTATGGCAATGGGAATCGTATATGCGAAAAAGGATCCGGCAAAAGCAGGGGAGATATCAGCCGGTTTTACAAATCTGTGGGCGGCTGCCGAAATCATGCTGTTTGTCCTGGTCGGAGCGGCGGTAAATCCTCAATATGCTTTACAGGCAGGCGGCCGTGCCATCCTTCTTTTGGCCGGTGTCCTGGTGTTCCGGATGGCCGGCGTAGCGTTATGTGTGATGAAAACAAGGCTGAACAGAAAGGAAAGGCTCTTCTGCATGCTTGCATATACGCCGAAAGCAACCGTGCAGGCTGCCATCGGCGCCATTCCGCTTTCAATGGGCATTGCCAGCGGTGAGACCATTCTGACCGTTGCCGTAACGGCCATTCTGCTGACGGCGCCGCTTGGGGCATTTCTGATTGACCTGACATACAGGAAGCTTCTCCATCGGTAAAATACCTGTTCTTTCTGAATGCCGGTTATGAACAGGCGGATCGTTCTGGAATGACAGAAATCCTTAAGGAAGGCATAAGAATCAGCACAAAATGGTTTAATCGTAGAAAGAAAAGCCGGTCTGCTGTCATACGCTGGCCGGCATAAGATCGTTCTGAAAGATTGTAAGATCTGAATCAGCAGATGAATCATCAGACTGATGATTCAGATCTGAGATGCCTATGCCTGCAGGGTATCCCAAAGCTGCGGGGTCAGGAAGTCATTTATGTCATACAGATCATATCCCATTTCAAGATATACTTCCTTGATCTGATTGATTGCATCTTCGCGGCTGCAGCCGAGAAAAACCTTGAAACCCAATGCGATTCGCCGGACATTTTCGGCTATTTCAGCATTCGCGGGATCCAGCAGAGAGATTGACTTTGCATTGCCTAAACCGCCGGCCACACCGTTGAGATCTTCCGAAGACAGTTCCTGGATTCCTTCTTTTGCCTTGTCTAACAATACTTTCAGTTCAGCGGGTAATTGCTTTGTCATCATTCCTGTTCCTTCCTTTCTTTGTCTGTTTCAGTCTTTCAGCCCGGGGTTTTCACGCTGGAAATACCGGATCAGCAGGGATACTGATTCTGAAAGTATCTGATTGAATGCCTTTTCACTTTTCATTTCACTTATTATAATACATGCGGAAGCGGATTGAAGCAGGATTGCATGCAGCTGCCGCAGGAACAGGCGGATTCCGGCCGACTGGCAGGACATGAAGAAAATGCTGGAGGGTACGTATGAAACTGACAATGCTTGGAACAGGAAACGCCCTGGCGACAGAGTGTTACAATACCTGTTTTGTCATCGAAGATCACAGACAGTATTTCATGGTTGACGGGGGCGGCGGCAATATGGTCCTGCGCCGTCTGAAACAGGCGGGCTTTGACTGGATGGACATGCGGCATATCTTTGTAACCCATAAGCATCTGGACCACCTGATGGGGGTCATCTGGATGGTCAGGATGATCTGTCAGTTCATGGATCATGGTGATTATCAGGGAGAAGCGTATATCTATTCCCATCCGGAAGTACTGGATCTGATCCGTGAGATTGCCGGATGTCTGCTGCTTTCAAAAGAAGTGAGGTTTCTTGACGAAAGGCTGCATCTTGTGGAAGTCCATGACGGTGAAACCATGCATATCATCGGCCATGACATCACCTTCTTTGATATCCAGTCGACAAAAGCAAAACAATACGGATTCTGCATGGATCCTGGAAACGTCAGGAAGCTGACCTGCTGCGGTGATGAACCGTACAGTGAATGTGAAAAAGCCTATGCAGAAAACAGCGAGTGGCTTCTCCACTTTACCGCGAAATCAC
>JAFWCP010000283.1 GCA_017536845.1 Solobacterium sp.
TCTGATGACAGTCAACGATGCCCTTATATTGTTTACTTCAATTTGTCAAATTCCTTAACTTACCAGCATTGCCCAATCACCACTCTCGTCTATGAATATGCTAAGTTCTCTTTTCATGAACTATGCCTCCAGTGAACAAAAAATGCGAGGAACTTCCCCGCGATAGATGGACCCGGGTCTTACGACCAGCCCAAACCGTATTCGGTTTTTCTGAAAGATTATAGCAAGATCATCAGATTTTTTCAAATGTTGATACGGCGAAATCCAGAAATATGCGAGCGTCTGGCCTGCATGAGATGGACCTGTGTCTTACGACCAGCCATAACAAACGTTTGAATATTATCTTTCTTCTGATTTATCAATTACACCACATACAGCAAAGATTCCGATTGCTCAGAATCCTGTAAATTCATTGCCGGAAAATGAGATCCATACTTTTCTCGGATCTTTACCATTTGTATACAGCAAGCCTGTTGTTTATGATTCTCCCGATGATGGAAACAGATTTCCCCGGCATCACCCCATATTTTTCCGCGGTGTCCAAGCCAATCGAGTCGGCAAGCTTTTTGCGAAAGCCTCTGTAAACCATTGCCTGTTCAGCGGGTTCATCGTATGTCACCTTTCTTTCGTCATTACAGAATCAGCGTCATCATGCCTGAGAAGTGCAGCAATTACCGCCATGCCGGCCGTTCCCAATAAAGATATCCGTTTCTTCCGTATTCATTGATAAAACACGTAACCTGTATCAGCACATGCCCGCCCGAAGCGTTCACAGCCCGGTATTCTTCTTCCCGGGAGATACGGATTCACCCGGCGCAATTGGACGCTCTGTATATCGACAGCCTGCAGGATTGACAATCCCCTTTCAGTCTGCATGAACAATTGTGGCCGCAAACGCATGACAGCTATATTTAACCATCGCTGATTATACTTGAGAGTGAAAAGTTTCTCAAACTAATTCGGTTGAACAGATACCTGATCATTTACATCATTGCGATGGAAGATCAGGTTTTCTATTGTTTTCAATATAACCGTATCTGTGCAAGAAAGGTTATGTTTTTGCTGATGGTCAGATGACTGTGAGATACAACAATTACGGTCCAATGCGGAGGTACTCTCATGCCGGGCAAATCATTTCTGAAAACCAGATACTGTACTTATGTCTATGAAAACGAAAGCTATTGGGACAAGGATCTTCAGAAAGTCAGAACAAAGAAGACCTGTTATTCAGGCTCCTGACTATGTTTGTACCTGAATTCATTTTTTAAGATTTCATTAAGATCTGGCCATTCAATACGAAATTCCTGCCGCTCATGAAATCGACGCCAAAGTCCCGTTTACAATGATTTACAGCATGGATATAATCGAAATCGTACATGTACAGCATCAGCTTCAGTGGGACTGCCGGCTGATGCGGATGATCAGATGCCGCTTCCCACACTGAATACGGGGCAGCCTTTGCATTGAAATCTGTTTTTCTCAATCTGCTGCAGCTCGGATGATGCATCAGCCTTTTCTGGATCAAACTCGGCAAAACCGCTTTGGCCAGCTGCGTCGGGGAGGGGAAAGGCTGTCTGCTCCCAAAGCAATCAGATATGGAAAGAATGCCTGATGGTCAGGCAAACTCAGCACATCAATTGTCAGGAGGTATTTCCGCCATGAACAAAACTGTCATAAAACTGGCCTTTGACCAGATCCGCTGGAATAAAAAGAAAACAATTCTGGAGATCCTGATCATATGCCTGATTTCAGCCACTGTCTTTATCGTCAATATCACCTATCCTCATCTGAAAGAAATCTACAGGTCATGGTGTGACAGCCGTTACGGCCCATGGTATGCATATATTGAAATTCCGGATGATACGTACGATCTTTTCCGGTGGATGCTTGACGGTGATGATGCCAGGGACGGCAGAAAGCCCTTGTTCTTTGACGATACGATGTATGACTCTCTCAAGGATGAAGACTACATGCAGTATGGATACCTTTTTGAACAGGGGGAATGGAATGGATACACCATTGCCCATGTGGATCCATCCGTCTTTGATTTATGCCGGCTTTCGATCACAGAGGGAACGATTCCGGAAGACAATGCCATCCTGATCAGCGAACAACTCCGTGACGAATACAGCCTGACGGCAGGTACGCGGCTGAATCTGGAAATCAACGGCAATACAGAAGAATATGTCGTATCCGGATTCCTTCGGAAATCACAGGATTTCTTCCCTGATATCTATACCGCTGTATCCGGCGGCCATGCCTTTTATTTCTTCGATAGAATGTTTGCCTTCCATTCGCCATCTTCGAAAACGATTCTGTTTTCCCAATTTGGCCTTACTGTCCACTACGTGGAAAACAGGTTCGGCTATGACCATTTCACAAGGGTAAATGATCTGAACCGCTGGATGAAGGAAGACACAGCATTCGATGATTATACCCTTGCCCAGCTTATGTCAGCATTCACAGCAATTTTGTTTCTTCTGCTTGTGCAGCTGACCGGCAGTAAAAAACGTGCCCGGCAGCTGACTCTGCTCAGGGCAATAGGGATGACATCAGAGCAGGTCGTTTCCATGGTCATGCTTGAAACCACCGTCATTTCAGTCATGGGAATCATCTGCGGATTTGCGTTAAGCCTGCTGTCTGCCGGCGCTGTCGGTCTTATGATGACTTCCATCTGGAAAATACAGACAGATCCTCTCTGGCATGACTTTATCAGAAGTCCTCTGCAGAGCATCGGCATCTTCGTACTGGTTTTGTCTTTCTGCCTGCTGGGAGCCTATGTCCCTGCTCTGAAAGCAAGCCAGAATGCCCTGAACGGCTCATTTGAAGAAATATATCTTGGCAAGAAGAAAAAGCACAGGAAGAAACTGTGTTTTCAAAGCATGCGGGTTCTCGGACTGCGGCAGCTGGAGAATCAGAAGGGAATATGGATCGTCATGAGCGTATTTGCCGCATTTTTATGCATGATCGGACTGCCTGAAAAGGAAAACGATGCCCTTGAAACCAGCGGTTCCTCGCGGGGGATTGAAACGGTCGCGTTTACGTCCATGCACTTTATACAGATGGCGGAAAAGGAACCTGTCGATCCTGAGATCTATGCGCAGCTGCCTGTCAGGGCAAAACAATACCGTGCCGGATCAGGAATTTCCGAGGGTCAGCTCATACCCGGAAACAGAAATGACCAAACATATTCTCTCAGCTTTATTGGCGACTTTCTGATTCTGGATCCGGATACTGTCACAGAACTTGTTTACGACGGCAGGCTTCCCGAAAACAGCCGCGAAGTCATGATCATTCCTCCTCAATTGAACATACATGAAATCCGGGAGGACAGTTACTGGCAGGTCGATTACGAGGCACGAATCGGTGATACAATCATTCTCAATGAAGAAGCCTATACCGTATGCGGTATGGTCCTTCCCAGTGAAACAGTGCCGTCCGTTATTGACTATGCCATTGATTTCCATGATCTGTATTCTGTCCCGCCATGCCCTGTCTTTGTCCTGCCCGAAACAGCGGAACATCTGGGGCTGCAGGAATGCATCTTTGAAAGACTGTATTTCGACCGTACGGAACAGATGTATCCGCTGCTCAGCGCGATGGTGAAAAACGGCTTCCGGCCGGATATGATCAGCACCTCTGACCGTTACATTGTCTTTGACAGCTATGACAACAGGTCTGTCAGCGTGCATCTTTCCTATGGCGCTGCCGCCATTCCCTTTGTCATGGGCATCCTTTTCTTCACCCTGTTCAAAGCATTGGAAAACCAGTCGGAAAAACGGGAACTGATCATCATGAAATGCATGGGAATGTCAGGAAAGCAGCTGTTATTACGGCAGTTCTGGATGGCAGTGTATACCTCCGGCGCAGCGCTTTCCCTTGTTCTCGGGTACGACCTGCTCCGGCTGATATCCCATATACCATGGCATGTATCACCGCTCGTATTTGTCATTGAATTTCTGATCACCACGCTTGTTTTTACGCTGATCTACGCTGTTGTGCTTTTGAATGCCGGCGGTCTGCGCTTTGATGGAATCATGGAGGATTAACCGATGAATGCCATTTTGAAATGTGAACACGTAAGCAAAATCTACGGAATCGCCGAAAACCGGATTACTGCGGTGAATGATATCTCCCTTTCCGTCAACCAGGGGGAATTCACTTCGATCATCGGCCGCAGCGGCTCCGGAAAAAGCACCCTTCTGCACCTGATGGCCGGGCTGATTCCGCCGACAAAAGGCAAGGTGCTTCTGAATGGCCAGAATCTGACGAAAATGTCAGAGAAGAAACTGACCCTGCTGAGAAGAAGGAATATCGGATTCGTCTTCCAGTTCTTCAACCTTATTCCCACCCAGAATGTCATCGAAAACATTGTCCTGCCGATCCACCTGGACGGAAAGAAAGAGGACACTGAATTTGTGGAAGAAATCCTGGAAACACTTGGACTCAAGGACAGAAAGGATGCTTATATCTATGAACTGTCCGGCGGCCTCCAGCAAAGGGTTGCGATTGCCCGGGCTCTTGCCTGCAAACCGGAAATCATCTTTGCGGATGAGCCGACCGGCAACCTGGACGACCAGAGCCAGAAGGAAGTGATGCATCTTTTAAGGGAGACCCAGAAGAAGTACCATCAGACAGTCCTGATGGTGACGCACAATCTGAACCTTGCAAGGAAGACTGACAGGATCATAGAGATTGAAAGCGGCAGGATTGTTGGAGATTTCAGCCGTGATGCCGGCAATACGAATCGGCAGTAAGAAGATCTGCTGAAGTGAGTACTGTGCACCGGATCAGGAACGGTATGCATGGAAACGGCCTGAATATTTCAAGGCATACCTGCCGCTGCATCGCCGGGATGATTCAGATCGTGGGTGATAAAGGTGATATTGAACATATCTGCGATGATGAAATAGAATGCCATGGAATATATATTCAGTGTGCACAGGCGCACCTGCAGCCAGATCGTATTCCGGGAGTCATGCTGAAAATGCAGAGGGTCTGGATATATGGAACTGCTGCCGAAACACAGAAAGGTGTATTTGATCACCAGCTATACTGAACATATACGATCTGTTTTCTGAGCATTTGAGTTGCTTTGACTGTTTTTCTTGCTGATTCTGGTGATTCGATAGATTCCTGGTTTTTGCAAACCTCATAATCAGACAATCGGAATACTCCTTCCGATTGCCTTTGATATTCCGATCCGGAATATCATGATATGTAAAACAGATATTCGAAATATCTTGCCCGGCCTGCTATCATATCGGCAGATAAAAAATGATCTGATGACAGGAGAAAAAAGATATGGCATTTCCGAAGGAATTCTTATGGGGCGGCGCGGTTGCCGCGAATCAGTACGAAGGCGGGTACAACCTTGGCGGCAGAGGGCTGTCCACCATGGACGCCATTACCGGCGGGGGATATCAAAAGCCCAGGCTCATGACGTTTCAGTACCCGGACGGCACCATCGGCACAGCGCCGATTGACAGCTCCCTGACCGGCACCCTGCCGGAAAACACAACCGGGTATATCCTGCCGGATACCTATTATCCCAGCCATGCGGCGACGGATTTTTACCACCATTACAAAGAAGACATCGCCCTGTTTGCAGAAATGGGCTTCAAGTGCTTCCGGATGTCGATTTCCTGGTCCCGGATCTGTCCGCAGGGTATGTATGAAATCAACGAAGAAGGGCTTCGGTTCTATGAGGATGTCTTCAGCGAACTGAAAAAGTACGGCATTGAACCGGTTGTCACCATCAATCATTTTGATATGCCGATGTATCTGGCCGACAACTACAACGGCTGGGGCAGCAGGGAAGTGATTGACTTCTTCCTCTTCTTCTGTCGGACTGTATTTACAAGATACAAGGGGCTTGTACGCTATTGGATGACGTTCAACGAAATCAATGTCCTTTCCGGCTGGCCGCAGACCGGCATTCATGAAAATGATCCCCGGCATCTCTATCAGGCCCATCACCATATCTTTGTGGCTTCCGCAAAAGCAGTGATCCTGGGGCATGAAATTGATGCGGACAACAGGATCGGCATGATGGTCTCCTATACGCCGGGCTATCCCATGACCTGCAAACCGGAAGATGTCTATGAAGCCATTCAGTTCAACCGCCAGAAGGAATTCTACATGGATGTCCAGGTCAAAGGCAGCTATCCCCGCTATAAGCTGAAGGAGTTCGAAAGGGAAGGCATTCAGATCCGCATGGAAGAAGGCGATGAAGAACTGCTGAAGAAAGGTACGGTTGATTACATCGGCTTCAGCTATTACATGTCAACAGTTTGCTCCACCGATCCCAATGTCGAGAGGACCGAAGGCAACCAGTTCCTGGCCTGCAAGAACCCGTACCTGCAGACAAGCGACTGGGGCTGGACCGTTGATCCGGAAGGCCTGCGCATTGTCCTTTGCCAGATGTATGAAAGATACCAGATTCCCTTATTCGTGGTTGAAAA
>JAFWCP010000284.1 GCA_017536845.1 Solobacterium sp.
AGCTTTCCGCCAGGCTCAAGGAAGACCATAAAGCAGGCTGGCGGCTGACGGTACGCATCTGCTACTACGATTTCCGCAATGTGACGCGCTCACGCAGGGCGTCAAGGCCCATATGGCGGGCGGATGACCTGTTCCTGCTTGCCATGGAGATCTTCGAAGAAAACTATGACGAGGAAGAGGCTGTGCGTCTGCTTGGCATCAGTGTGGATGACTTTGCGGATTCTGCCGTTCTGATGTCGCAGATGAATCTGTTTGAAGAGCCGGACAGCCGGGAAGAAGTCGCTGTCGTTCTCAAGGAGCTGAACCACCAGCTTGGCTCAAAAGGCTTCATGCGGGCCAGCGACCTGCTGAAAAAGGAATGAATACACGATTTACGGACAGTGGCCCGCAGAGCCATGGGTATGGCTGGGACGGGCTGCTGTTCCGTTTTGCTGAAGGAATGAGAAGGATATATGCTGAAGCACAGTTTTGATACATACCGTCTCTATCAGAATGAAGGGGCATTATCGTATGCCGTACGGGTAAGAGTGATGATGAAAGAAACAGTAGATCCCGCCGTATTGAGGCTTTCTCTGAATACTGCGATCAGACGCTATCCGTATTTTGCCGTCAAGGCAGTTCTGGACGAGGACGGCGGTTATGACCTGATTCCCAACCGGGAACCGGTCGTCCTGCTGAAGGCGGCCGAAAGAGTGCCGCAGCTGGGCAGTGCGTCTGTCAACGGACATCTGCTGTTTGCGGTATATGACGGCCGGGAAATCAGTTTTTATATCAGCCACGCGATGTGCGGCGGAAGAGGGTTCATGCCATGGGTCATGACCAGCATCTACCAGTATGTCAGGGACAGATATCACGTCGAACCCGACGCGCCGGGAATCAGGAAGCCGGAAAGTGATCTGCTGCCTGGGGAGACAGAGGAACCGCGTCTGGAATCCCTGCCGGATGAAGAACCGGTCTATACCTATCAAAGCAAGAACCCGACAGTTCTTATCAAAGATTATCTTAACGGCATGATGAATCCCCTGCAGAGGAATCCGCATTTCTATCTCTATTCTTTTTCCCAGAAGGATATCGTTTCGTTTATCCGGCAGAACGATGCCAGTGTTGCTTCGCTTTTCATGGTGATCATGGCAAAGGCGTTGGATCGGGTGCTCCCGGAAAAAAACCAAGTCATCGGCGGGGAAATCGCCCACAGTCTTTGCGGGCAGGGAGGTCTTCCCGATACCCACTGCTGTCTGCTGAGCCATCTTCATATTGATTACGAAAGGGAGCAGCTGAAGTGGGATATGGAAAAGCTGGGAACCATGACGAGAGGCCAGCTGATCCTGCAGATGGATCCTTCGGTCAGCTTTGATGAGCTCAGAAGGGAACTGGCATTGTATGAACAGATCGACCGGATCAGAGGCCTGAAACAGAAGAAAAAGTACCTGAAAGCCCACAGTCTTACAAACGGCAAAAACGCCAGCCACGGCACATTTTACATCAACTATACCGGCCGGCTGGACTGGGGTGAACTGGCGGATTATGTCGAGTCATACGTCATCATCGTCGAAGGACATCTGCTTCTTGAAATCACTTCCATGGATGACAGGATTTTTGTCAGTTTCATGCAGCTGGTGAATAAGAAGGAATATACCGAGGCCTTTGAACATGTTCTGGCAGAACTTCAGATTCCGTTTGTGAAGGAAGGCCCATATCCCAAACGGCTGACAACGCACAGGCTTCCACAGTGAGAAGGAAACAGTTATTGTTTTAACTATTTGCATATTAAAGGATAAATAACTGCAATATCGGGAATTCAGGATCAGACGGATGCCAGTGACAGGCTTCCGTCTTTTTCGTTCACGCCAGAAGTCGTTTGCATGCATTTTTCGCAGGAAGCACCATCAAAATGAGTGCAGTATAATATAGTCAATAAAAGACGGAAGAGGAGGGAAGAGAGCGAAACCGGTACAAGAAGTTTGATCGTGCTTGGTAATGGCTGTCGAAGCTGACAAGATCAAAGATCTCTCAGATGATCGTTCATCGCTTTTCGTGAAGGCATGATGGGAAAACTGAAAGCATGAAGCATACGAACGGACGCTGGCTGTCCAGATGCCCGAAACCGCAAAGACTCAAAATAAGATACACAGAAATCATGATGATTGTCAGAACAACTGCCGATAAAGCTTTGATCCCGGTCTGGCCAATGGGCAAATGCCTGAGTGAGGAACGGCCGCAGATGGGTCACAGAAGACGGTTTGACGAGGAATGGTTCACGGTATGCTCTTGAAAACGGCGCAGGAAGGCTTCCGGAATGCGTTCGTAGAGCCCTATATGAAATTTCGGAAAATGTCAGTTTTACGAAATAAAGAGTGGTATAATAAGAGACGGAGGTGCTTCTGATGTCCGATTATCATGAACAACGCCAGATGAACAATGAAGAACGTCTGGACGAAATGCTGAAAAACGAACTGCCGTTGTTTGCCGGTAAGTTCTTTGCCCACCTGCGTACGCGGAACCTGTCTTCCCTGACGATGCTGCAGTATGCCTATGACCTGAAGCTGTTCTTTGATTACCTGGCCGCGCAGCCCGGTTTTAAGGACGTGGATTTTCGGATCTGCCGGGCGTCTGTCCTTGACCGGCTGACCGTTGATGACCTGCAGGAGTATCAGAACAGCATCCGCTTCCGTACGGTTCAGACCGCCGGCAAGGAAAAACGAAAACCGCAGTCGGAAGCCACCCGTGCCCGACGGGCATCTTCCCTGCGGTCGTTCTATCGCTATATGGTAAGGATCCGGGAAATCGAAAAAGATATGAGTGAATTCATTGATGTGCCTTCCGTCAGGGAGCGGCCGATCATCATCATGGATAAAACCGATGTGCAGCGGATCCTTGCCGCGGTCAGTGATACCTCCGGCATGACGGAAGCCCAGATCAAACGCCACAGCCATGTCACTAAGCGTGATTACGCGATCCTGGTCACACTGCTGGGTACCGGCATCCGTGTTTCGGAGCTTGTCGGCCTCGATGTCGGCGACATCGACTTCTATCAGGCTTCCTTCAATGTCGTGCGCAAAGGCGGCGATATTGATGAAGTCTTCTTCGGCCCGGAAGTCGAAGATGCCCTGCATGACTATATCGACCATGAACGTGATCTCCTCTCCCCTTCCCCTGACGATTCAGACGCACTTTTTGTGTCAATGAAACACACGCGTGTCTCAGTGCGGAACGTGGAAATTCTGGTCAAGAACTACGCCCGCAAAGCAGGCATTGCCGATAAGATCACGCCACATAAAATGCGCAGCACCTACGGTTCCAACCTTTATGAAGAAACAGGAGATATCTATCTTGTGGCTGACG
>JAFWCP010000285.1 GCA_017536845.1 Solobacterium sp.
GCCGCAACATCGGCGTTGTTTTCCAGGATTACCGGCTGCTTCCGGCCAAGACTGTCTTTGAGAACATTTCCTATGCTCTGGAAGTCATCAATATGAAAAAACCGCAGATTGAAAAGCGGGTCCATGAAGTCATGTCCGTCGTCGGCCTCAATGAAAAAGGGGATTCCTTTCCCCGTGAGCTTTCCGGCGGCCAGCAGCAGCGTGTCGCCATTGCCAGGGCCCTGGCCAACCGGCCAAAGGTGCTGATTGCGGACGAGCCCACCGGCAACCTCGACCCGGGAAAGTCGGATGAAATCATGGATCTTTTAGAGCGGATCAATATCACCTACGGGACAACCATCCTGATGGTGACCCACGATTATCCCCTGGTCAACAAGCACCGCAAACGGACCATTGCCCTTGAACATGGGCACATTGTCGCCGACCTTGCGGAAGGAGGCTATGTACGCCATGATCAGTAGAAGCATCCGAGAAGGGCTGCGCGGCGTCGGCCGGCATTTCGCCATGGCGGTTTCCTCCGCCATCGCCGTCAGCATTGCCCTGCTTATCATATCCGTCTTCATGATCTTCTCCATCCACCTGCAGCGCTTTACGCTGAATTTTGAGGAAGGCATCAAGATCAGTGCGACGGTTGATTACCATTATGAATCCGGTGCCGAAGAAGCCCGGATCATGAACGACATCAAGAAAATCGAAGGCGTCAGCGACGTTGATTACTATACCAAGGAAGAGGAATACCAGTATTACCTGGATATCAAGGATTCCCGGGTCCGGGATGTCTTTGCGGCCTGGGGTGATGAAAACCCCATGCACGATGCCTTCTACGTGACGGCGGAATCCGGGTATGACCTGAGCGTCATCGCCGGCGAGATCGACAGGATCGAAGGCATTGACCATGTCGACTACGGCGGCCAGAGTACGCTGAACATTGTCGCGTTTCTGGAAACCGTCAGGCGTTTCGGCGCCATGCTCGTCTTCGGCCTGACAATTCTGGCCATCTTCCTGATCCAGAATACGATCAAGCTGACCATCCATGCCCGTCAGGATGAGATTGATATCATGCGCAATGTCGGCGCGACGAATATGTTCATCCGGGCTCCGTTCCTCTGGGAAGGTGCTTTCATCGGCGCCATGGGGGCAATCCTGCCTTCCATTGCGACCATGATGGCCTACGGCATGGTGTATGACAAGACAGGCGGCTACCTGATTTCGTCGATGTTCCGGCTGCTGGAACCTTCGCCGTTTATCCACTACCTGTCCCTGTTCCTGTTTGCGGCCGGCATCCTGGTCGGCCTGCTGGGTTCTCTTTTAAGCGTCAACAGATATCTGAGGTGGAGAAGATGAAAAAGTTTTTCAATGCAGTCACCATCTGCCTGATGTTAACGGTCTGCACCGTCAGGATCCAGGCAGAACAGCCCGACTATACCGATACGGACTACTGGCAGACTTATTGCGCCGATGCGCAGGATGAAATGAGCCAGGCTGCCTGCAAGGCATACAATGAATTTGTCACAAACGGCAGCAATGCCGGCAATGGCTGGGAAAGCCTTCTGCATGACTATACCGAGCTTTTCAAACAGGGGCTGCAGACAGCCGGCGAGGAAGGCGGGAAACTGCTGGAAACCCTGTCCTCCTATTTCAGCAATGTGACGGACAGTGACATTGACATTGAACCGGAAGTAAAGCAGGAAATGGCTTCGGAACTGATCGAGGCTTACAGCCTGCAGTTAAGCGCGTATGAACAGCGGCTGGAAGAAAGTGAAAAAACATCTGCCGCCATGCAGGAAGATCTTGCATCCATGAAGGAAGAAATTCAGAAACTGCAGGAAACGACAGCTTCCCTGCAGGATGACCTGCTTGTTCAGGCGGAACAGACGGAAAAGGTTCAGAAGAGCAGGCCGATTCTGTTCTTCAGCGGCGTGATGATCGGCATGATCGGCGCTTTGCTGGGAGTGAATTTAATGCTGAGGAAGAAAAGATGAAACGGCTGATTCATGTATTGTTAAGTTCAGCCATGCTGGCATGGCTGATCACGCCGGCCGTGCATGCCGAGCCGGATTATACCGATACCGAATACTGGCAGGAGAAATGCTCAACCGTCTATTATGACATTGAGACCCAGACGGCCTGCCGGGCCTATAACGACTACATGGTCAAGAACAATGCCGACATTGCCCGGGAGTATGAAGAGGTGCAGGCCAAGCTCCAGGAAAAGTCGGAGGATATTGAAAAATATGCCGAAGAGCTGGCAAAGATCCAGGAAGAAATTGATGCCGCCTCTGCAAGGATTGTTGACCTGACCGGACAGATCAAGGAACTGGAAGCCAAGATCGACGTCAAGAAAGAGGAAATCAAACAGAAGGAAGCGGACATTGCGGCCAATGAAGCCGACGTCGACGAGATCCATCGGAAGATGGACCGGCGGGTGGAAGTGGAGCAGTGGACCATGCGCACCAACAAGTATGTGGATATCATCATGGGGGCGGAGAGCTTTGAAGAACTGCTGCGTCTATTGGCCGGGTTCCAGGCCATTGCCGAGTATGATTCTTCGACCATGGATGACCTGGAAAACCTGATTGCCCTGCTGAATACGCAGCGGGAGGAACTGGAATTTGCCAAGGCGGAGCTGGAAGCGGAAAACCAGCGGGTTGAGGACGCCCGGACGAAACAGCGGATTGAACGCACAACCCTGCTTTCCAACCAGGCGGCCCTGGACAAGGCCAAGGAAAAGGCGGAACTGGAACGGGCGGCCCTGGAAGAGCAGGGCACCAAGCTGCTGGCGAATATTGCGGACAACAATACCCTGATGAATGAGATTTCCCTTTCCGCGGCTTACCGTGAAATCGGCGGCGTGGTGTCGGATGGCTGGACCTTCCCGGTGCCGGGATCCTACCGTTCGGCGGGAACGTGGTATTATGCGTCCGGCGGCGTGCATCTGGGCTACGACTTTGCGGCACCGGTCGGCACGTCGATTGTAGCAGCCGGCAACGGCGTCATCATCAACAGCGCCAACGGCTGTCCGACTTACGGGTATCTTGGCTCGTCATGCGGCGGCGCTTACGGAGGAAGTTCCGGCGGCGGCAACCAGGTCTACCTGCTTACTGCTGTCAATGATGGCCTGTATGCGGTAAAATACTGCCATCTGCAGCTGGACAGCCCGATTCCGACAGGTTCTGTCGTATCGGCCGGCGACATTGTCGGCCGGGTCGGCTCCAGCGGCAATTCCTCCGGTGCCCATTGCCATATCGAAGTCATGTACCTTGGCGATGCGGCAAATATGACAGCCTATATGCGGACATGGAACGGCGACCTGTCGTTTGGCTGCGGCTGGTACTATGCAGCATTGTCCAGACGGTGTGAATCCGGCGTGGGGGCACCCTGCCGGGTACGGCCGGAAACGGTATTCGGAGGATGAGAGTCTTATTGATAAGACTCTTTTTGGAAAGTGAAGGTGGAATATGAATCAGTATGGTGATCTGAATGAAGAAGTTGTCAGGAAGCAGAATGACCTGGCAGCTGATGTCTATAAGGCTGAAGCAAAGCGGCTGCGGATCCTGCTTGTCTTTTCCGTTGTCGCCTGCCTGATTGTCGGCTGGCTTTTCGGGAGTTTCTTCCCGGCGCCGGGCACCGGCAACATGACGCAGTATATCCCGGTCACGCTCAACAGCGACGCGAAGATCGAAGCGGTGCAGGGCATCATGGAAAGCGACTGGTTCTTCGGCAAGGACATCGAGGATCTGGACACCCGGCTGACCGACCAGGCCCTGTATGGCATTACCGCCAATGAGGAAGACCCGCATACCTCATATATGTCCAGCGAAGAGATCCAGGAATTCACCCAGTCGATCAACCGCAACTTCGTCGGCATCGGGGTGCAGTTCATCGTTTCCAACGGCGTCAACCTGATCGACGCGGTGTTCAGGAATTCCCCGGCCGAAAGGGCCGGCATCCAGCCCGGCGACCTGATTTCGGCGGTGGACGGCGTGAATGTGGAAGGCGAGACTTCTGACCGCATCAAGGAACTGGTGCTGGGCGATGAAGGCACGCCGGTAGTCATCACCGTACAGAGAGGCGGTGAATACCTGGATATTGAAATCATCCGCGGCGCGGTCAACGCGACGGCAACCGGCCGGATGATCGGCGATGTCGGCTATTTTGAAATGTACAACTTCGGCGATTCCACTGCCGATGAGATGAAGGGCTATCTGGATGACTTTGTTGCCCAGGGGGCCACAAAGCTGATCATCGACCTGCGTGACAACGGCGGCGGCTATCTGGACTCCCTGCAGCGGGTGGCATCCTTCTTCCTGCCCAAGAACACGGTTGTCATGCGCCAGGCCTATCCGGATGAATCGGAAGACCTGATCTTCTCCACCGGCAATGAATATAAGCAGTTTGACGGCATCGTCATCCTGATCAATGCCAACACGGCTTCCGCTTCGGAAGTGCTGACCATGGCATTAAAGGAAAAACGTGATGACGTGTACCTGATCGGCACAACCTCCTATGGCAAGGGCACGGTGCAGGTGACCCGTTACTTCGATGACGGCTCGGCCCTGAAGTATACGACTTCCCGCTGGCTCTCTCCTGATGGGGTATGGGTCAACAATGTCGGCATTGAGCCGGATGAAACCGTACTCCTGCATGACATCATGTACCGCAGCTATACCGGCATGGCCGATGAAGAAAGCTATGATGTGGATTCGGTATCCCGGGCTGTGCAGGATATCCAGCTGGCCCTGGATTTCATGGATTATGACATAGACCGCACTGACGGGTATTATTCCGAAAGCACGAAGAAGGCTGTGCAGGCCTATCAGACCTCGCAGAACCTCACCGCTGACGGCGTTCTGACCCCGGATGTCTACCGGGCCATCCTTTCCTCGGTTTCCTATACCTGGACAGTGGATGACGAAAAAGACCCGCAGCTGCAGCGGGCGCTGGAGTATCTCCATGAGTGAAGACCGATTTGAACTTGTTTCTCCCTTCCGGCCGACAGGCGACCAGCCGGCCGCCATCGACGCCCTGGTCAAAGGGCTGGAAGAAGGGAAGAAGGAACAGGTCCTGGAAGGAGCCACAGGCACCGGCAAGACCTTCACGATGGCAAATGTCATTGCCCGCGTGAACCGGCCGACGCTTGTCTTCTCCCACAACAAAACCCTGGCCGGCCAGCTGTATGCCGAGTTCAAGGAACTCTTCCCGCATAACCGGGTGGAATTCTTCGTTTCCAATTTCGACTACTACCAGCCGGAAGCGTACATGCCGAAAAGCGATACGTATATCGAAAAGACAGCCGCGATCAATGAAGAACTGGATATGTTCCGTGAATCCACCCTGAACTCGCTTTCGGAGAGAAGGGATACCATCGTGGTTGCTTCGGTTGCCTGCATCTATGCGGCTTCTGACCCGGTGGAATACCGGAAGATGTTCTTTACAATCCGGGTCGGCGAGATCTATGAACGCAACACGCTGTTAAGAAAACTGATCGAAATGCAGTATACGCGCAATGACATGGACCAGGCCCGCGGCACCATCCGGGTGCGCGGGGATGTCATTGACCTGACGCCTTCCTATACCAAGGCCTTCAACATCCGCATCGAGATGTTCGGGGATGAAATTGAAAGGATCACGGAAATTGATCCGGTCACGGCCAAAACGATCAACGCCTACCAGTTCTACAACATTTTCCCGGCCAGCGGCTATGCTCGCTCAAAGGATGTCATGAACCGGGCCTGCAATGACATTGAGGAAGAGCTCAAGGACAGACTGCAGTACTTCAAGGCCAACGACAAGCTGCTGGAAGCGGAACGGCTGGAACAAAGGACCCTGTTTGATATTGTCAAGCAGCTGTGCCGCGGCGGCTGCGCCGTCCGCTTCGGCACCGTCGTTGTCCGCCACGCAATCCACC
>JAFWCP010000030.1 GCA_017536845.1 Solobacterium sp.
ACAGGTTTGTCATCCTTCTGTCGGATGAACCGATGCCGGAATCGCAGCGGCCGCTGGGCGAAGCCCTGGTAAAGCAGGGGTACACCCTGCGCAGGGTGGACACCATTGCCGGCCTGGTGGAAAAGATCTCCATCTTTGAAGACGGGGTCAGCGACATTCTGGCGGAGCTGGGCAAGTATGACAGCTTCATCGAGTATCTTGACAACCACCAGGGAAAGGCGGAAAGCGTGACGTCGATTGAATACCAGAAGACGGAAAACGACGTCATGAAGATCAACATCCGCTTTGATGACCGCGGCATGTCCTTCCACATCCCGGTTGCCATGCTGGAAGAGGAACTCAAACCCCAGGAAGGGCTCTATCATATTGACGAAGCATCTTTTCCCGTGGTGGACTCAGACACCATCATCGGCATGTTCCTGAAAGAAGGGGCATAAACATCAGGCACCTGGCAGAAACATACCGGGTGCTTTTTGAATACGTCCGGCGTGTATGATCCAGCGTCCGTCGGCAAGGGCATTGTCTCCTGCAGGAAGAAGACGCTGCTGCCCTTACAGAAGCAGAAAAGAATAATGCATCAAAAAGAAAGGAATAATGCGATCTATATTATTCCTTTCTGTTCTTCTGTTATTCTTTTTGGTGTATAATAACGAAAAGAAACGGAGGTGACGAACATGACTGAAATGATGACGGTGAAAATGGCCGGACAGAAATGGCAGCTGACAGCCAGACGGATTACGGTTCTGTGCAAGGAAGGCCGGATTCCGGGTGCAGTCATGGAAGGACATCAATGGCTGATCCCTGCCGATGCCGGAAAGCCTGAAGATAAAAGGATCAGAAAAGTTCCTTTGCAGGATGCCGGGAGCATCCTGCTGCCCCTGCCGGTCGGTGTCGTCTCATACAAAGAAGCTGTTTCAAAGTATTACTACGTTGATAAAACCCTGATGATCCGTGATATCATCGACCAGCTGCCGAAAGTCTCCTTGTTTACAAGGCCTCGCCGTTTCGGCAAGACGCTGAACATGGATATGCTCAGGACGTATTTCGAAATGAGCGATCAGGACAATTCCGTCTATTTTCACGATAAGAAAATATGGAGGTGCGGCCGGAAGTACCGCGAAGAGCAGGGAAAGTATCCTGTGATTTACCTGACGTTCAAAGATATGAAAACGACATCCTGGCAGGATGCCCTGAAAAAGATCAGATCCCTTCTGGCCTATGAGTTTATCCGTCATCAGGAACTTGCGGACAGTTCAAAATGCAACGCAGTCGACAGAGAGTATTATCAGACGATCATCAGGAAACAGGCATCGGAAGTGGATATGATGGATGCTCTGCTTGTGCTTTCACGGATGCTCACGGATTATCATGGCACAGCCCCGATCATTATGATTGACGAATATGATGTACCTTTGCAGGAGGCATATCTCAGGGGGTTTTATGAGGAAGCCATCCTGTTCATACGGAATCTGTTTTCGGCGGGACTGAAAGACAATCCGTATTATTCTCTTGGCTTTCTGACCGGTATTCTGAGAGCTACACAGGAAAGTATCTTCAGCGGCCTGAATAACCTTTCGGTCTATTCGGTCTTTGATGATGAGTTCTCTCAGTATTTCGGCTTTACCCATGAAGAAGTGAAGCAGATGGCAGCATACTACGGTTTTGAGGACAGGTATCCGTATTTATGCGAATGGTATGACGGCTACACTTTCGGCAGTCTGGAGATATTCAATCCATGGTCCATTGTGAACTGTATCCGCAGCCGCAGTCTTTCGGCGTATTGGGTTTCGACAAGTGCAAATGAAATTATCAAGGACCTGCTGAAAAATCCGGCGCCTGATCTGTTTGAAAACCTTGTTTCTCTGCTGAAAGGGGAAGAGGTATGGGCATACATCAATACGAACATAGTCTATCCGCACATCGCGGACAGTCCTTCAGCAATATACAGTTTTCTGATGATGACAGGATACCTGAAACCGATCTCGGTGGAAGTCCTGACCAACGGCGGCTATACCTGCAGAGTTTCCCTGCCGAATAAGGAAGTATCTGCCATTTTCAAAGAGGATATCATCAAAAACACGGTGAATACGGTATCTGAATCTGCCTCACTGGCGATCCAGAAGGCTCTTCCTGCCAGCGATGCGGCTGCCTTGCAGATGAATCTTGAAAAGCTGCTGAAACACTCAGCAAGTTATTTCGATACGTCCAAAGAGGCGTTTTACCATGGCCTGATGCTGGGTTTGACGGCTATGATGGATACGTATTATGACGTGAAGTCAAACAGAGAATCGGGAGACGGATGTTATGACCTGCAGCTTGAGCCAAAGCGGGCTGACCTTCCCGGCATCCTGATTGAACTGAAAAGCGGCAAAGACCTCTCAGACGAACAGCTCAGCCAGCTTGTATCAGAAGCGCAGCAGCAGATTGATGAGAAAGCATACGATACGGACCTGCTTGCCAAAGGTGTTCAGAAGATTCTGAAGTACGGCGTTGCTTTCTGCGGCAAGAAGGCTGAGGCTGTTGTCAGGGTTCAGATGTCACCGGAACGCAGCTGACGCTGTATTCTGCATCCCGGCAGAAATACACCGGGGGCTTTTTGAATTCTCTTTTTCGCTGCGGACTGAGCGTTGTTTCCTTTCCTGATCTGTAACAGAAAAAGCACCTGTTCGTCAGGTGCATTTCAGACCAGGTTGCGCACGATGCCGAACAGCACCAATGCGCATGCATACAATACTGATACAGCATGGTATCCTTTGCCATGCTTTTCCTGCAGGGAGGCAATGATCAGCCATAACAGGACGGGTGATGTCACCAGCACAAAGGGATTGGCCCGGTAAGCTGAGGCAAAATCCATTTTCAGCAGAGCCAGGCACATGCGGGTGATGCCGCAGCCCGGACACTGATATCCGGTAAGGCGGTGAAACAGGCACGGCACCGCCAGGCCGCTGAAGCGGACAAAGCCGGCATAGGCAAGGCCGGCAATGACAATCACAAGGATATTACGCTTCCATTTCGGCATGCATGTTGATGATATCCTGCATGAAGCACAGGTTGACGACATTCAGCACCAGGAAGTAGAACACCAGGAACAGGATGGTCCTTTCACTGGAGGTATCCATCATGATACGGTCGCATTTCTTGGCCATCTGGTAGGCCCAGAAAAAACCGTAGATGCCGCATGTCAGAAGAGTGACGACAACAACAAAGGCGCCGGAAGGGGAATTGCGCTCATCCGCAAGTGAGTTGATTTCATCATTGACTGAAGCCATCCAGAACAGGCCGTAGATGCCGCAGGTGATAATGGTCAGGATCACGCAGATGACAATATCCTTTTTCTTCGGCAGGTAGTAATTGGGAATGGTGCGGGTTTCCGTCAGCGGTCTGCCGCAGGAAGGGCAGAACCGGTCGTCGGGATTGATGCGAGCGCCGCAATGCGGGCAATATGACATAATTGATCATCTCCTTTTCAGATACGCCTAAAGTATAGCATTGTCAGTACAGATGCAGGCTTAAGAATTCTTTACAAATGATGCTTTCGAAAACATGGTATCCGGGAATATTATGGAGTAAAATGTTACGCGTGCAAGGAGTACGTATGGCAAATATCAAGGATATCGCCAGATTGTCGGGCTACAGCATCGGCACCGTTTCCCGGGTGATCAACGGCCGTGCGAATGTCTCGGAAAAGGCAAGAACCAGAATTCTGGAAGTCATTGAACAGGAAAACTACCAGCCCAACGCCAACGCCAGGCTGCTGAAGGCAGTGGCGGATGATGTCATTCTGATTGTTGTCAAAGGCATCGGCAATGACTTTCTTGTCGCTGTGCTGGAACGGGTCCAGAAGGAACTGGAACAGCGCCGGCTGGAAAGCACGGTTGTCTTTCTCGATGAATCCGCGAATGAAGCGGATTTTGCCGCTCAGTACGTGGTGGAAAAACGTCCCCTTGGCATCCTGTTCCTGGGCGGGAACATCACCTTTTTAAGGAACAACGCAGCTCGTATTACCGTACCATCCGTCCTTGTGACCGGGGACGGCAGAGAGATCGGCTCAGACATGATTTCTTCCTTCTGCTGCGATGATTATGCCGGCGGGAAAATGGCAATGGAATATCTGATTGCCCATGGCCATACGGAGATCGGCATCATAGGCGGCTATCCTGACAGAGATTCCAATGCCGTTGTCTCAGCCCGCATCGCCGGGGCTTTAAGCGTACTGAGATCGCATGGCATCCCGTTTGACGCGGAGAAAGACTACGAACCATCCCGCTTTTCCATGAAGGATGGCTTTGCGGCCGGCAGGAAACTGTTGGCCCGGAAAAAGAATACGACTGCTGTCTTTGCCTTGTCGGATATGATCGGCGCCGGCGTGATCCGGGCGGCCCACGAATGCGGCCTTATGGTGCCGTCTGATCTTTCCTTAATCGCCTTTGACGGCATTGCCTATACCGATTATACTGTACCCCGCATTACGACCGTCAGGCAGGATGAAGTCCGCATTGCCGCTGACAGTGTGGCCGACCTGTGCCGGCGGATCAATGGCGGGGGACCCGTACTGCATGAGAAGATTCCCTGCAGCATCCTGGAAAAAGAGAGCGTCAGAAGTTTATGAAGCAAAGTACATATATCCTGAAAAAACCTGATTCGATCATTGCCCGCCGCTTCAGCGGCAGGCCGCCAAGGAAAGCCGGCGAAACCGTAGACGGGCATGTGATCGATGCCCTGCTGGGCTGGAATCAGACGACGGATTTCTACGTAAGTGACGGGCAGGTTTTCAAGGAAGAAGACGGCCGTTTCACGCCTTTGGGCAAGGCAGGAGCGGCCAGAAGCTTCTTTGGGCTGGAAAACCAGTCACTGGAAACCGCTGTCAGGCTGATAGAAGCCTTACTGAAAAAGGTCATTGCCGAAAAGAAGACATTCGCAACCCTCAATGATCATGATATCTATCTGAAAGATGAGGAAATCTGCTTCCTTGACAGCGAAGATCATGATCCCGACTTTTTTGACCCGGCCGGAGAAATCACACCCGCTTCCGATGTTTTCAGCATCGGCGTGCTCTTTCGGGAGCTGCTGATGCCGCGGATGGTCTTTGAAGTCTCCTGCCGGCTGACCAGGCAGTCACCCCAGGTCGAAGCTCACCGCACGGTGCGTGATATCCATTG
>JAFWCP010000286.1 GCA_017536845.1 Solobacterium sp.
CATTGACGTCATCGCCAAGATTGAAAACCAGAGCGGCGTCGACAACATCGACGAGATTGCCGAAGCGTGCGAAGGCATCATGGTTGCCAGAGGCGATCTTGGCGTGGAAGTGCCGTTTACCGAACTGCCGGCCATCCAGAAGCATTTGATCACCCGCTGCCGTCTGATGGGCAAGCGTGTCATCACCGCTACGGAAATGCTGGAAAGCATGATCAACAACCCCCGTCCGACCAGAGCGGAAATCTCCGACGTTGCCAACGCTGTCTATGACGGCACAAGCGCGATCATGCTGTCGGCGGAATCGGCTGCCGGCAAATACCCGATCGAGTCCGTCAAGGTCATGAGCCGGATTGCTGAAGAAACCGAAAAGCACATTGACTTTGTCGGCAATTTTCACAACACCCGTTTTGAAATCCACAACAGTGTTGACGCCATTTCCCATGCTGCATGCACGATGGCCATCGACCTCAATGCCAGTGCGCTGATCGTCACTTCCATTTCCGGCTATACTGTCCGCATGGTCAGCCGCTTCCGGGCGCCGACCATCATCCTCGGCCTGGCCACATCCAAAAAGGCATGGTACAAGCTGGCCCTTTCCTGGGGTGTCCTGCCGGTCGTAACCGAGCAGTTCCCGTCGGTGGAAGTGCTGAACTTCTATGCCCTGCGTCTGGCCCGCGATACTCTGCATCTGAAGAAGGGTGAAACCGTCGTCATGACCGGCGGTGCCACAACAGGCGTGTCCGGCAATACCAACGTACTGCGTATTGAAACCATCAGCTGAGTAAATCAGAACAGACTCCTTCGGGAGTCTTTTTTGTTGAATAATTATTATTGAAAGATACGTTTCCATAATAGGAACGAATTCGTGATAAGATTTCATCATTTTTTTCGTTGCTGTGCTACTATAAAGAGAGCAAAGATACGGAAAGAAGAACGATAAATCCAACCCCGCTCAGGTGATGACATACAGACAGACGGTATATCTGTTTCTTCTTCTGCATCTATTATGAATGTCCGGAGAAATCCGCAGAATGCTTCCGTTATTATATCTATCATATGGTCCCAAATGATTTCATACGCAGAAAAAGAAAGAGGAGAAAGTATGAACTGGTTTAAAAAAGCAATTGCCGGAGTGATGTCATTAGGCATGATGTTTACTCTGGTACCTGTAAATGCTGATGAAGAGCCTGCCCGCGACCTGGAGGCGGAAAAGGCGGCGTTCCTGGCAACACTGAATGCGGACGGCTATGCAGAAGTCGGCAAGTACAAGGTGGAAAAACTTACAGACAATGTCTACCACATGGACGAAGGCACCAAAGCCCTCCCCGGCGGTGCAGAAGATGAAAACGGAGCCATGAACAATCCGTCTTCCATCTATTTTGCCGTAGAGGATAATGATGTCCTGATCGTTGACCTGGGCAACCCGGCAACAGGCGATGTCGAACTGGATGCCAAGGTCATCGTCGAAGCAATGACGGCAGGTAAGAATGTCACCATCGCGCTGACCCACAGCCATGGCGACCACACCGGCCTGGGCCGCAGTACAGCGATTTTTGAAAATGTCAATGTGACTAAACTCTATGTCAGCAACCCTGACATGGCAGGCTCCTTAAGAGCTGCCAAGCAGTTTGAAGGTGTTGCAGTCGGACTCGATGACGGTGAATCGTTTGAGGTTGCCGGCAAGAAGTACACCATGTACATCGTGCCGTGCCATACAGCCGGTTCCGTCATGATCGAAAACCTGACCGACAATATCCTGTACACCGGCGACACCTTCGGCTCCGGTTTTGTCTGGGCGCTGTGGGGCATGAACAACGGCAACCCGCTGGCTGCTCTTGATGCCGGCGTTGCCAGAGCCCGTACGATCCTCAACGGCATGAATTCGCCGCGGATCCTGGCTGGCCACAGGTGGCAGCAGTTCTGGACTGAAAATGCTCAGCGTCCGAACGAAATGTCCATCCAGTACTTCAATGACATGGGCCAGGTGCTGACGGGTCTGACCAACGGTTCCACCCTGATTGAAGACTACAGCGCAAGAGAAGGCGCCGTTGAACTTTCCCAGCCGGGCTGCCGGGCAAAGGTTGACACGATGCCTGAATATATTGATGCCTACCTCATCGGCCTTTCCACGATCGATGAAGCATACATCTACAATGCATCAAACAAGCTGTCCATTGATTCCGTCAATGCGACAGCGGCACCGAAGTTCGTCATCTTCCCGGACGGCGCCGTCAGTGATGAAGAAGCACAGGCCCTGATTGATGATTCCGGCATTGTCGAATACATCGACCGTTCCGCATCCAGTGCCTATGTCGTACGTCCGATCAACGGCGAGAAATTCACCGCGGAAGACGTTGCAAGGTTTGAAGCGGTTGTCGGCGACCAGATCGGCCTGTCCAACAACTTCAAGCTGATCGGTATCGGCAATGGTGCTGACTTTGTTGCCAACTACCTGACCGATTACTTCAACTTTGTTTCCGGCCTGGCTCTGATCAACCCGACCAGCGCGGCTGAAATCAAGGTATCCGTACCGGTATTCATTTCCGGCAATGCGGAAGCGGCTGCTCCTTACATCAAGGCCAACAAGGCACAGGAAAGCGGCAGTGAAGGCACCATTACCCGTTATGTCAATCCCAACAGCAAGTATGAAGTCGTTGTGACTGATACAGCGAAGCTTGACGGCGCTGCAGGCATCAAGGAAGCCTGGAGCGAAGTCCTGAAGTACTTCGGCCGGATCGGCAACTACACAACCGAGCAGAAGACGGTCGCGACATGGTACTCCCGTCCGTTCCTGACCGGCGACAAGGAATACGACACGGCAAGAAGGTATCAGTACTTCCAGTCCATTGATTCCATCGATGACGCGGATATGGAAAGAACCGTCGTGACCGAAGACCTCGACGGCGACGGCCAGCTGAGCCTCTGGTATGAATATGTTCCGGCCAAGGTCAAGGATGCTTCCAAGGGCACTGTTCCTGTTGTCTTCCTGATGCACGGCAACACCAACGACCCGAGAACCCAGTATGACACCGCTGAATGGGGCCATCTGGCAGTGGAAGAGGGCGTCATCCTGGTTGCACCGGAATGGCAGGGCCATGTCTACCAGGGCTACTCCTACCAGGCAATGAGCGGCAGAAGAGAAGCCGGCAGTGATGAGACCTATGTCATTTCCGTTCTCGAAAAGGTTCTGAAGAAGTATCCGCAGGCGGATCCTTCCAGAGTCTATATGACCGGCCTTTCGGCAGGCTCCATGCAGACGACAACATACGGTTCCACAAACCCGAAGTACTTCGCGGCAGGCGGCGGCCACTCCGGACCGTTCTCCGGCAACATCAATTCCGCCCAGAAGTATGCGAAGGACTATGACTTCCCGATCATTTACTTCACCGGCGACTGCGATGAATATCTGATGAGCTCCTTCGACACAGCCACCATGACCGGCGCGATTTCCTGTCTGAATACCTTCCGTATCCTCAACGACATGGAACCGCTGACCCAGGATGATCTCAAGGAAGAATTGAGCGATCTCTATGGTGTGGAATGGGATGAAGTCTACACGATTGCCCCGGGTGCTGCAAACATTCCGGAAATTGCCGGCGGCATCATGGCCAATGACAGAGGCATCGAGATTTCGTTCAACAGAATCCGCGGCTGGGGCCACTGGAACTATTCCCCGGATACCTATTACATGTGGAACTTCATGAAGAAGTACGCAAGAGACCTCAGAACCGGCGCCAGCATCAGGCTCGACCAGGATGCTGAAAAGGGTGTTGTTGTAGCACCGAATACCGACTTCCCGGAAAGCGATGCACCTTACCAGGTCACCTTCACACTCGACAGTGTGGAAGCATATGACAAGGTTGATCTGGTCGGCGGCTTCCAGTTCTACACAGACGAACAGGCAGCAGCGCTGCAGGATGGTTCTGAACCTTCCCCGGTATCCTATGATGCGTATGAATATAAGGAAGGCATGTGGCCGGCAGGCTACGATGTCTCCGGCATCGGCAACCGTGCATATCCGATGGAAAACATCGGCTCCAAGTGGACCGTTACGATCCCTGTACCTGCAGGCGTATGGTTCTATGCGTTCAACGTTACCCCGAAGGGTTCCGGTCAGACCATCAAGCTGCTTGACCCGGCATCCGATACACCGTACAACGAAGCCAACGGCCATGACAATGGCTGGAGCCTGATCACCATCGGCAATTCCGACGAACACCTGCCTGGCCAGGATTGGGTATTCCCGGAAGCTGAAAAGAAGGGCACAACCGAATTTGTGACCTACACGGCAATCGACGGCACCGAACAGCCTCTGGGCGTTTACCTGCCGCCTGAATACGATGCTTCAAAGAAGTACCCGGTAGTCTACGTCTCCCATGGCGGCGGCGGCAACGAAGTCGAATGGCACTTCCTCGGCGCGACAGACACCATCATGGACAACCTGATTGAAGCAGGCCTGGTTGAACCGACCATCGTCGTCACCATGGACAACACCTACTTCAGATGGGCCCGTGATACCGTATGCAACAATGTCATGGATTACATCATCCCGTACATTGATGCCAACTACTCGATCGACAACGTCCCGGAAAGAAGAGCGTTCTGCGGTCTCTCGATGGGCGGCGGCACATCGAACTACATGTTCCTTGACCATGCCGGCGACTTCAAGTACATCGGCATCTGGTCTGGCTGCTATCCGAATGAGGATTACAGCAACGTTGCCAACAAGGATTACCCGTCCCTGATGCTCGGTGCCGGCTGCATCGACATGGCAAGACCCGGCTTCCCGATCCTGATGGAGAAGCTGGATGAAATCGGCGTTTACTACGAATATACAGAAGCTCATGGCGCTCATGACTGGAGCGTCTGGAGAGAACTGTTCACAACATTTGCGAAGGATTATCTGTGGAAGTCCGCTGACGAAAAGCCGGCCGAAGGCGTTGTCATTGCCCCGAACACAGACTTCCCGGATGTTGATGTTGAGAACCAGGCAACCTTCACCTTCAGAGCACCGGAAGGCACACAGTCCGTGGCTCTGTATGGCAACTTCCAGTACTACGATCCGGCGGATATTGCCAG
>JAFWCP010000287.1 GCA_017536845.1 Solobacterium sp.
AGATTCGTAAGCGACGCAAAAAAAGTACTCTGTGTTTTCAACGGCGCGAAAACAAACTTAAATCTCATAGCCCTTCTGGTACTTTTCCGGATAGCCGCCGGAAGCTTCAATGACGCACGCCGCGCAGTCGCTGCTCCATGCGATGTCAATGTCAGCCAGGGTGCCGTCATGGCAGGCCTTCATGATCGTAAACAGGTCGCTCTTCAATAACGGCAGGACAACCTGGGTTTCCGGGTCGCCGAAGCGGCAGTTGTACTCGACAACCCGCGGGCCGGTCGGGGTAAGCATCAGTCCGAAGTACAGGCAGCCTTTGAAGGTCCTGCCTTCGGCATTCATGGCGTTCATGGTCGGCACGAAGATTTCCTTCATGCACCGTTCGGCAATTTCCCTGGTGAAGAAGGGGCTGGGCGCAATCGTGCCCATGCCGCCGGTATTCAGCCCTTCGTCATTGTCATTGGCACGTTTGTGGTCCATGGAGGAGACCATGGGCCTGATGACATTGCCGTCGGTAAATGCCAGTACGGACACTTCCGGACCGGTCATGAATTCTTCAATGACAACCTGGCTGCCGGAATCGCCGAACGCCTTGTCGACCATCAGTTCCCGGACGGCCGCTTCCGCTTCCGCCATGTCTTTGGCGATCAGCACGCCCTTGCCCAAAGCAAGCCCATCCGCCTTGATGACGGCCGGGAAGCTGTTTCTTTCTTTGATATACGCAATCGCCTTCTCGGGGTCATCCATGATTTCATAGGATGCGGTCGGGATGCCGTATTTCTTCATCAGCTGCTTGGAGAAGGCCTTGCTGGCTTCGATGATGGCCGCGTTTTTACGCGGGCCAAAGCACGGAATGCCCTTTTCTTCCAGCGCATCCACCATGCCGAGGGCCAGCGGGTCATCGGGGGTGACGACGCAGAAATCCACCTGTTCCTTCACGGCCAGGTCGGTCATGCCGGCCAGGTCGGTGGCCTTGACATTCACGCATCTTGCATAGGCGGCAATGCCGCCGTTGCCGGGAGCGCAAAGGATTTCCGTGACTTCGGGATTCTCCGCAAGCTTGCGGATCACGGCATGCTCGCGGCCGCCGGATCCGACTACAAGAATTTTCATATTGTCCTCCGGTTATCAGTGATGGAACAGACGCACACCGTTGAAGACCATGGTGATGCCGTATCTGTCGCAGGTCTCGATGACGTTGTCATCGCGGATGGAGCCGCCCGGCTGGGCAATGTAGCAGACGCCGGACTTGTGCGCTCTTTCGATATTGTCGCCGAACGGGAAGAAGGCGTCGGAACCCAGGCTGACGCCGGTGTTCTTCTTGAGCCATTCTGTCTTTTCTTCCTTGGAGAGAGGTTCGGGCTTTTCCTTGAAGAACAGCTGCCATGTGCCTTCTCTTAAGACATCATCGTAATCATCGGAAATGTAGACGTCGATGGTGTTGTCTCTGTCGGCTCTGCGGATGTTGTCCACAAACGGCAGGTTCAGGACCTTCGGGTTCTGTCTGAGCCACCAGTTGTCAGCCTTGTTTCCGGCCAGTCTGGTGCAGTGGACACGGCTCTGCTGGCCGGCGCCGACGCCGATGGCCTGGCCGTCCTTGGCATAGGCAACGGAGTTGGACTGGGTGTACTTCAGGGTGATCAGTGCAACCTTCAGGTCACGGATGGCTGCTTCCGGCAGATCCTTGTTTGCCGTGACGATGTTGGTGAACAGTTCATCGGTGATCTTGATTTCATTTCTGCCCTGTTCGAAGGTGATGCCGAATACCTGCTTGGTTTCCAGGGGTTCCGGGACATAGTCAGGGTCAATCTGGATGACATTGTAGTTCCCGTTTCTCTTGGCCTTGAGGATTTCCAGCGCTTCGTCGGTATAGCCCGGGGCGATGACGCCGTCGGAGACTTCCTTTTTGATCAATAAGGCAGTGTCCTTGTCGCAGATGTCGCTTAAGGCCGCAAAGTCGCCATAGGAGCTCATCCGGTCAGCGCCTCTGGCTCTGGCATAGGCACAGGCAATGGGAGAGAGTTCCTGGTCGCCGGTGAAATAGATCTGACGGTCGATGTCGCTTAAGGGCAGGCCGACTGCTGCACCGGCCGGGGAAACGTGCTTGAAGGAAGCAGCTGCCGGCAGGCCGGTTACTTCTTTGAGTTCCTTGACCAGCTGCCAGCTGTTCAGGGCATCGAGAAAGTTGATATAGCCGGGACGGCCGTTGAGAACGGTAACCGGGAGCTCGCCTTCGTTCATATAGATGCGGGAAGGCTTCTGATTCGGATTGCATCCGTATTTGAGTTGAATTTCCTTAGCCATGATTTCCTCCTTAGTTGTTCTTATTGAAAATTCTCGATTCGGTTTCACCGGTTTCCAGGTTGATGGAACGGGTGAACAGAGAGACCTTGTTGTCTTCATTCAGCGCTTCCCACAGATGCTCGGAGAAGGCGTCGAAATCTTCCTTGACGACTTCAAACAGCACCGGCTCGCCTTCGAAGGACGGGATCGGGCTGCCGTTTTCCTTATAGGTGTGGATGATGTGGCCATAGCCGGGCTTTGCCGGGGTGACGTCGAAGAACTGACGCATTGTATAGCCTTCATCGCCTTCAAAGCTCTTGAGGATGGACATCTGGTAGTTTTCCCGGTTACGGCCGCGGAAATGCGGGGTGTGAAGTTGGGACCGTCCGGTTCAAATGTTCTCTTACGCAGGGCAGATTCAAAGGTGCCGCCGGCTGCCAGTTCGTCATAGATGGTATCGGTCTGGTCGCCGTTGGTAACGATGGTGACATCTTTGCATACACGCACCGGTGCATAGATGATCAGGGAAGGATCCACCATCTTTGAGGGATCTATCGCTTCGGTGCGGATGCCGTCGCCGTCATTGACAAACACTCTGTTGCGGCTGTTGGTGCTTCTGCCCATGATGAAATAGCCGATTCTGATCTTTTTCCCGCAGGGGGTACGGCAGATGACGATGCCTCTGCCCGGATAGTCGTTTTCTCTGAGATAATCAAATACGTTTACAGCTTTCATTTTTCCTCCTCATCCAGCTTTTCGCTCAACATTGCTGCTGCTTTGGGCAGCAGGATCCATTCCGCCTGTTCCATAACCCTTTTCTGCAGGATTTCCGGCGTATCGCCTTCCTGTACTTCAACGGCCTTCTGGAACAGGATTCTCCCGCCGTCGGGAATTTCATTGACAAGGTGCACGGTGGCACCGGTCACCTTGACCCCACGCTTCAGTGCTTCATCGTGTACTTTCAGGCCATAGTAGCCCTTGCCGCAGAAGGACGGGATCAGGGACGGGTGCACATTGATGATGCGGTCCTTGTAGGCGTCGATGACCGGCTGGCCGAGAATGCTGAGGAAACCGGCCAGGATGACCATGTCAATGTCATGTTCGTAACAGGTGCTGACGATGGCTTCGTCATACGCTGCCTGTGAGGCATAGGCCCTGCGGCTGACGACGACCGGTTTAATGCCGGCGTTCTTCGCCCGCTCAATGGCATAGGCCTTGTCGTTGCTGGCAAGAACGAGGGTGATCTTCCCGTGCGGGATTTCCCCTCTTTTTTCAGCATCGATGAGGGCCTGCAGGTTGGTGCCGCCGCCGGAAACAAATACGGCAATCTTGATCATTCTGCTTCTCCCCTGAAGACGACGCCGTGGCTGCCCGGCACCATGGTACCGATCTGATAGGCTTCCGTGCCTTCTTCCTTCAGTACTGCCAGGGCTTTTTCAGCATCTTCGGGGCTGACAAACAGCACCATGCCGGCCCCCATGTTGAAGGTGTTGTACATATCATGTTCAGAGATATTGCCTTTTTCCTGGATCAGGCCGAAGATCTTCGGCACCGGCCAGGAGCCCTTGACGATTTCCGCATCCAGGCCTTCGCCATAAGCCCGGGGCAGGTTCTCATAGAAGCCGCCGCCGGTGACATGGGCAATGGCCTTCACTTTGACTTTATCTAATAAGGATAATACCGGCCTGACGTAGATCCTGGTCGGCGTCAGCAGGGTTTCCCCCAACGGCCTGCCAAGCTCTTCTTCATATAAGCCAAGGGTATTGCCCTGATCAA